>NZ_JACARN010000108.1:0-6475 GCF_013386605.1 Pseudomonas sp. IPO3749
GGGTGGCGAAGCCGCCCTAAACCCAGGCACCGCGGTGTTTCAGACAGACCGAGTCTCCTGAGTTTAGGGCGGCTTCGCCACCCAGCGCGGGACAAGCCCGCTCACTACAATGACCTCAGTGTGCCATTAGCACACTTGTGCTAATCGACCCTTCTCCCTTGCGGCGCTATATTCCCCGGCACTTCCAACGCTCTCCCGGCACCGTGCATCCCTTGCGCGTGGGCGCGTTGTGCGCTGGAAAAACCATAACAACCCCAAGGAAGAAGCACCATGAAACTGCAATCCTCCGTTACCCGTCTCACCCTGCTGGGCGCCTTGATCATTGGCGTGGCCGGCTGCAGCAACATCAAGCCTACTGAAGACCATCTCAAGACGCTGTCGGAAACCAACCTGGGCGAGCCGGTCAAGCGTATCTCCAACGTGCGCAGCGACTCGATGACCACCTACTACGTGGCCAGCGCGGCATCCGGCGAGTACAACTGCTCGGTGCCCAGCGGTGCCAGCGGCGGCATGTTTGCCGTGGCCAGCTTCGGCATGATGAAACCTGCCGCCTACTGCCAGCCCAAAGGTGCACGCGGCAACCCACTCCAGGGCTTTACCCAGTAACCGCCTCCTGACTCAGTTCCCGCAGAACACCGCGCAGTTCCGCGGGGCGCACAGGCTTGGAGAGAATGGCGATCTGACGGTCGTGCAACGCGGCCTGGATTTTCTCCACATCGTGCCCGGTGAGGATCAGCGCCGGGACCGCCCAGCCGCGTTGTTCGCGCAGGGCGTCGATGCATTCGATGCCGGTGGCGTGGTTACCCAGGTCGTAGTCGGCGACGATGATGTCGCAGTCACTGACCAGATCACGCCCCGAAGACTCCGCCTGCACCTCGCACCCCCAGCGCTCCAGCAGCGCCTGGGTGGCGAGCAGCACGTTGTGGTCATCTTCGACCAGGCACACCTTCAAACCGGTGAGCAACCCGGCCTGGCGCGTGTCGTCGCGCGGTGCTGCTGCACGCGGCGCGGTGGCCAGGGTGAGGCCATACAGGCTCACGGAAGTGCCACGGCCCACCCGTGAGCGCAGGCTCACGTGCACGCCCATCAACTGCCCCAGGCGCTTGACGATGGACAGCCCGAGGCCCACGCCTTCGACGTCTTTGTCACGCAGGTGGCGTACCCGATAAAACTCCTCGAAGACCTTTGACAGATGCTCCTCGGCAATCCCCCGCCCCCGGTCATGAATCTCCACCGCCAAGCCGCCGTCGCGGATGCGCACGCCGATCAGCACCGGACGCTGCGCGCCATACTTAAAGCAATTGGACAGCACGTTCTGCACCATGGTCGCCAACAGCGCCGGGTCAACCAACACCCAGTGCGCACACGGCCGCAGGCGCAGTTCCACGCCCGCCCAACGTGCGGCCTCGGCGTTCTGCCGCACCAGGTCGGCAAGGAACTCGCCCAGGTGCACCGCCTGGTATTTGGGCAGCAGACGGCCGTTATCGAGGGTGTAGAGGTCGAGAATCGAGCGGAACAGTTGCGACACGTTCAGCAGCGACCGGTCGATGTTGTCCACCAGCCGCCGCTCTTCATCGCCCAGGCGCGCTTCGCGCAGGCACGCGGTGAACAGGCCGATGGAGTGGATCGGCTGGCGCAGATCGTGGCTGGCCTGGGCGAGGAAACGGGACTTTTCAAGATTGGCGGCGATGGCTTGCTCGGACGCCTTGCGCGTGCGCTCCAGCAGGATATGCGCGTACACCGGGATCACCGTGCTGGTGATCATCAGCATCAACACCATGAAAGGTTGCGCCTGCCACACCGGCGTGAGGCGGTACACGATCAACAGCGCGAGCAACGCCAACGCCGTGGCAATCGCCAGGTATCGCGAGCCGTAGCGCATGCCATTGCCGAGGTTGACCCACACCATCACCGCATACAACGGCAGTGCTGCTTCGCCACCGACTACCATGCCGAACGAGGTGCCGGTGTAGTCGTGAAGCATCCCGAAAATCCGCCGCGCCGGGTAGTGTCCGGGCCATCGGGCGATAACTTGGCGCAACACAATGGAGGCCAGCAGGAACAGGAAGATATACAGGATCACCGGCAGGTAAGTGTCCACCGACTGTCCCGGCAGAAAGCCCAACACGCTGATGTAAACGATAGCGATGGAGGCAACCACAATGCGCAGGTTGGCCTGGTCGAGTTCGGAGTTGGTCTCAAGACTCATGGGGTTACGTCCTTGTGGGGCAATCAACAAATCCAACTTGCGTCACAGGCAGGCCTCGGACGTGGTGGTAAGGTAGCATGCAACCGCACAGCCTTGCCCCAGGAAGGAGCACCCACATGACCGGTCGCATCATCATCGCCGACGACCATCCAATGTTTCGCGAAGCCATGCTGCGCACCGTACAGCGCTTGCTGCCGGACGCCGTGGTGCAGGAAGCGGGCGACCTGGACGGGGTACTCGCGCTGATCCGCGAAGGCGGCGAGGTCGACACCCTGATCCTCGACCTGCGCTTCCCCGGCCTGACCTGCATGAGCCAACTGGTCGACCTGCGCCAGCAACTGCGGCGCACCACGTTGATCGTGGTGTCGATGGTGGATGACCCGGCGTTGATCGATCAGGTAATGGCCCTGGGCGCAGACGGCTTCATCGGCAAGAACATTGCCCCCGACGAGATCGGCCAGGCGCTGCTGGCCATCCGCGAAGGCGAAGTACTGGTCAAGTTCGCCCCCTCCGGCCTGCTGCCGCTGGACACCCACACCCTCACCGCCCGCCAGCAGGACGTGCTGCGCCTGATCGCCCAGGGTAAGACCAACAAGGAAATCGCCAAGGCCCTGGATATCTCGCCGTTTACCGTGCGTATCCATGTGTCGTCGCTGCTGCGCACGCTGGATGTACCGTCGCGTGCGGCGGCGGCGGTGAAGTATTCCGGGGAGTTCTAGGCGTTCTCATTACCGGCGCGGGTGAAGGAATAGCGGTCAATGTCGGTGCGCAGCTTCCAGCCTTGGCCTTGCCAATAATCAGCGGCGCTGATGTTGGTCTTGAACACATCGAGGTGGCATTTGTGGATGCCCAGTTGCGCCAGCGCGTCGAGGCAGCGTTGCGTCAGGGCCTGTGCGATACCTTGGCGACGATACTCCGGCAGCACCAACGCATGTTGCAGATAGCCGCGACGCCCGTCATGGCCGCACATCACACAAGCGATCAGTCGTCCTGCGGCTTCAGCGACAAAACTCAAGCCAGGGTTGCGTGCCAGGTAGCGCTCGGTAGCCTCGCGGGAGTCGGCGTTGCGCAGGGAGATGCCGGGGGTATTTTGCATGAGCGCGAGGACGGCGTCGTAGTCGGCTGGGGTCATCACACGAAGGTTGAACATGGGCTGTGCCTGAGGTGAAGGGCCGATCAGATTGGCACACTTTTGTGACGCGCCCCAGCGCTCTGCATCCGATATTTATGCTCACTTCCCAGCTTAATAATATTTTATTTATAGCCCCCCTCCCCCTAGCCTTGAAGTCATGCAAACGCTGAATCCAACTGCATTACGCAAGGACAGAGACATGACTGAAGCAATAACAAAAACAGACACGCTGGTGGTGGGCGCCGGCCAAGCTGGCGTGGCCATGAGTGAGCATTTGAGCAAGCAAGGTGTGCCTCACCTGGTGCTGGAACGCAGCCGTATTGCCGAGCGCTGGCGCACCGGGCGTTGGGATTCGCTGGTGGCCAATGGGCCGGCCTGGCATGACCGCTTTCCGGGGTTGGAATTCGACACGGTCGCTGCGGATGGGTTTGCGCCGAAAGAGCGTGTGGCGGATTACTTCGAAGCCTATGCCCGCAAGTTCAACGCGCCGATCCGTACCGGCGTGGAGGTGCTGTCTGTGGTGCGTAATGTCGGTCGCCCAGGCTTTACCGTGCAGACCAGCGAAGGCGTGATCGAGGCCAACCGTGTGGTTGCTGCCACCGGGCCGTTCCAGAAACCGGTGATTCCGGCCATCGCGCCGAAAGGCACTGCGTTGCACCAGATCCACTCCGCCGACTACCGCAACCCCGCACAACTGCCGGCCGGCGCCGTGCTGGTGGTGGGCGCGGGCTCCTCTGGCGTGCAGATCGCCGATGAATTGCAGCGCGCCGGGCGCCAGGTGTACCTCTCGGTCGGCGCCCATGATCGCCCGCCTCGCGCCTATCGCAACCGCGACTTCTGCTGGTGGCTGGGGGTGCTGGGCGAGTGGGACCAGGCGGCCATGAAACCCGGCCGCGAGCACGTGACCATCGCAGTCAGCGGTGCACACGGCGGCAAGACCATCGACTTCCGTGAGCTGGCCCAGCAAGGCATGACCTTGGTCGGCCTCACGCAAGCGTTCGATGGCAGCGTCGCCCGCTTCCAACCAAACCTGGTGGAAAACCTGGCGCGCGGCGATGAAAACTACCTGACCCTGTTGGATGCGGCCGACGCCTATATCGAGCGCAACGGCGTTGA
The DNA here is from genome assembly GCF_013386605.1 of Pseudomonas sp. IPO3749. NCBI lineage: Bacteria > Pseudomonadati > Pseudomonadota > Gammaproteobacteria > Pseudomonadales > Pseudomonadaceae > Pseudomonas > Pseudomonas sp. IPO3749. The sequence goes on from NZ_JACARN010000108.1 coordinate 4,458, forward strand.
CCTGCCGCTGGAGCCCGAGGCCCGTCGTGTGTTCCCCGATGCGGACTGCATCAAAAATCCGATCCTGGAACTGGACCTGGCCCAGGCCGGCGTCACCTCGATCATCTGGGCCACCGGGTTTGCCGTGGACTACAGCTGGTTGAAGGTCGCCGCCTTCGACGAAGCCGGCAAGCCCCAGCACCAGCGTGGCGTGTCCAGTGAAGCCGGGATCTACTTCCTCGGCTTGCCGTGGCAATCGCGCCGGGGTTCGTCGTTTATCTGGGGCGTCTGGCATGACGCCAAGTATGTGGCCGACCACATCGCGATCCAGCGTCAATACCTTGAATACCACGAAGCCGCCCCGGCGGTTCGTCCCTCGCCTGTCAGTGCCTGATCCCTTTATTGCCGGAGTTTTTCTGATGCCTACTCACACTCGCATCCGCATGTTCAACACCAAGGAAACCTACCCTAACCAGAGCCTGGACAACGACCTGTGCCAGGCCGTGCGCGCCGGCAACACCGTGTACGTGCGCGGCCAGGTGGGCACGGATTTCGAGGGCAATCTGATCGGCCTTGGCGATCCGCGCGCCCAAGCCGAGCAAGCCATGAAAAACGTCAAGCAGCTGCTGGAAGAGGCCGGCAGCGACCTGTCGCACATCGTCAAGACCACCACCTACCTGATCGACCCGCGCTACCGCGAACCCGTGTACCAGGAAGTCGGCAAATGGCTAAAGGGCGTGTTCCCGATTTCCACCGGGCTGGTGGTGTCGGCCCTCGGTCAGCCACAGTGGCTGATGGAAATCGATGTGATCGCCGTTATTCCCGAGTAAGGAGCCGTACATGACTTTTTCAATCGTCGGCCGTTGCGCCGAAACCGGCCAACTGGGCATTGCCATCAGCTCATCGAGCATTGCCGTGGGTGCCCGTTGCCCATGGCTGCGGCCCGGTGTGGGCGCGGTGTCGACCCAGAACATCACACTCCCGGCCCTGGGCCCGGACGTGCTGGACCTGCTGGAACAAGGCCTCGCCCCTGCCGACGCGATCGACAAGGCCCTGACGCGCAACGGCTACAGCCAGTACCGCCAACTGACGGCGATTGATCACCTGGGCCGCAGCGTGCATTTCAGCGGCAGCGAAACCCTCGGCACCCATAACGCCGTGTCGGGCGAACAGTGTGTGGCGGCGGGCAACATGCTCGCCGACCGCGCAGTGATCGAAGCGATGGTCACGGCCTTTGAGCAAGGCGAAGGCCAGTTGGCCGATCGCCTGCTGGCGGCGATGCACGCCGCCATCGCCGCCGGTGGCGAAGCCGGCCCGGTGCACTCCGCCGCGCTGGTGGTGGTGGGCGAACTGACTTGGCCGATCATCAACCTGCGCGTGGATTGGGCTGACGAACAGCCGATCCTTGAACTGCAAAAGCTCTGGGATGCCTATCGCTCGCAAGTGCAGGACTACATCGACCGCGCCCTCGCCCCGGACCGTTCCCCCGGCTACGGCGTGGCCGGAGACGAACGATGAGCACCAGCCGCGAACTGCTGCAGACGCTGGTGGGGTTCGATACCACCAGCCGCGAATCCAACCTGCACCTGATCGAGTTTGTACGCGATTACCTGGCCGGTTTCGGGGTATCCAGCGAGTTGGTCTACAACGAAGAGCGCAGCAAGGCTAACCTGTTTGCCAGCGTCGGCCCGGTTGAGTTGCCGGGGATCGTGCTGTCGGGGCACACCGATGTGGTGCCGGTGGACGGCCAGCCCTGGACCGTACCGCCGTTCGAGCTGACCGAACGCGACGGCAAGCTGTTCGGCCGCGGCACCGCCGACATGAAGGGCTATATCGCCTGCGTACTGGCGCTGGTGCCGGCGTTGGTCGCGGCGCCGTTGCGGATGCCGGTGCACATCGCCCTGTCCTATGACGAGGAAGTCGGTTGCCTGGGTGTGCGTTCGTTGCTCAAAGTGCTTGAAGAACGGCCAGTGAAACCGATGCTGTGCATCATCGGCGAACCGACCGAACTCAAGCCGGTGCTCGGCCACAAGGGCAAG
>NZ_JACARN010000011.1:0-40866 GCF_013386605.1 Pseudomonas sp. IPO3749
ATAAAAAATGTCCGCTGTCAAGCCCTTAGTGCGGGCATGCAGCGGTGCGGAAGGTCTTATGGGGGCAAGAGGTTAGGCCAGATTTCGACCGCCATGTGCTCTTGCTGCTTATCGAGCTAGGTGCCGCATAGGCGCTTCGCGGTAGTAAACGCAGGGGCGTCGTAGCGGGCAAGGTCGCGTCGTCATCATAGCCCCAACTTATCGCAAGACGCCCTCAAAAGCGAAGCGCAGCCCGTGGGCTGCGCTTCCGTCATTGGGATGCTAGCGGACTCGTCCGCAGCATCAGGGCGGTTTCGGCGGCGAAGCCTTGGCGACCGCCGCTCCCTTCCTGAATCCCCGATCCCCGGCGATGAATGCCTCCAGCATGTGCGGGATCAGCGTCGTTGCATCGACCGTTTCGCCGTAGGTCTGCGCGTGCAGCACCGCATAGCGGTCGAGGTCGGCCTTGAGGCCGGCTGGACAGGCGAAGGTCAGCTTGATGCTCTCGGTCTTGGGCAGCGGCCCGAGCCGCAGCTTCTTGGTCGTACTCATTGCGAAGCTCCCCGATTGAAGAACAGCGGCTGGTAGGGCCGCAGCACTAGGTCGCGGTTGACGATGATGCGCACCGGCAGGCCCGGCCGCTCGGTCAAAGTGGGCTGGATGTTGAGGTTGCGCCGGGTCATCTCCTGCCCGACCTGATTCACGCTGTCCTGCAGGCTGTCGCGGCCGGCGATGATGACGCGATCGCCGTTACGGTTCTCCGGCGCGGCCAGTTCGGCGCCGACGCCCAGCAGCGTCGTCAGCGCCGCACCGGCGAAGACGCGATCCCAATGCCAATCGACGCCATCCTCCAGGCCGGCGTAGCCGGCCGGATCGGTGCCAGCCAGGTTGTCCAGCGTGAGCGAGGACGTGTCCGGCAGGATGATGCGGTTCCACACCACTTGCACACGGCTCTGCCCGTAGGCGACCTGGCTGTTGTATTTGCCGAAGATGCGCGAGCCCTGCGGGATCAGCAGATAGCGGCCGGTCGCGGTGTCGTACACCGGCTCCGTCACCGTGCCGATCACGTCCCCCGGTAGATCGGACTTGATGCCCGTCACCAGCGCCGCCGCGATCACCGTCCCGGTCATCACCTGATACGGCGAGGTTGGCATTTGCAGGTTGCCGGAATTACGGGTTTCCGTGGTTCCGGCTTTCTGGAACGCCTCTTTCTGGTCTTGCCGGTTCTGCACTGTGGTCGGGTCGGCAGGCTGCGCCGCCGTCGAGGCCGGCCCAGCGGCCTGCGGGTCGAAGCCGGCCAAGCCAGATGACGGGCCGGCAGCCGCCACTTGCGCGGGCGCAGCAGCGGCACGCTGGTTGCTGGAGCGGAAGAACACCGACGATCCCGCTGCCGCTTCAGCTTCCTTGCGCCTCGCGTCACGCTCGGCTGCCGCCGCATCCTGGCCGGGCGGCGTGTAGCGGGCCACCGCTGGCTGCTGCGAGTTCACGATAGCCGGCCCCAGATCGCCCGGCAGCGGCGGCCCCAACTCTGGCACCTTCGGCGGCAGCTTCGAGTAGTCGGCGGGAAGCTGGTCGAGTCCTTCGGACTTCGACACGCGATCCACGTTGTAAAGCTCGGCCGGCTCGTTGCCGCCGCGCCGGTGCGTCGGCTGCAATGACCACATCGTTGCGCCCAGCACCGCGACGCCGAGGCCGCCAGTCAGCAGCGCCAGCGTGCGCCGATTGAGACGTGTCACCGGGCGCGGCTGCGCCCGCAGCGCCACATTCTCCGGCGCGACCTTCGGCGTGGCATCAGGAATCGGCACGTCCGGGATTCCGTCGTGGCTCATGGTCAGTTCCCCCGCGTGCCATCCGTACGCTCGATGCGCACCATGTCGCCCTTGTCTCCGCCGAGACGCAGTTCGGCCGCGCCGAACAGCCGATCCACGATGTAGTACGGCGAGCGGAAGCGGTAGTTCACGAGTTGCCCGTCGCCCTGCGCGCCGATGACGAACAGTGGCGGCAGTTCGCCTTGGGCGATGCCCGGTGGAAACTGGATATAGACCTTCTCGCCGTCATCGAAGGCGCGCAACGGCTTCCACGGTGGATTGCTGCCGCTGATCGCGTAGCGGAAGCGGATCTTTTCCAGCGACAAGCCGGTATCGACCGGCGCGGCCGCTTGCGCGGCTTGATCCTGACGCCGCAACGCGAGCATCTGGTCCTTGGGGTACTCCCAGGACACCGACGCCATCCACGCCTTGTCGGTCGAGGTCAGCTCGATCAGGTAGGTGCGCCGGCTGGTGGTGATGACCACGTTCGTTTTAAGGCCGGAGCGGATGGGCTTCACCAGCACGTTCACGCGCAGATCGTTGCCGGCGCCGCTGGATGTGTCGCCGACGATCCAGCGCACGGTATCGCCGGCGGCGACCGTTACCAGCTCCTCACCGGGCTGGAGCGAAATCACGGTGACGCGCCCCGGCGCGGCATAGACTTGGTATAGCGCGCCGTCGGTGAAGGGCCAGACCTGAATCGCATTGACGTAGCCCTCGCGCGTTGGCGCGATGCGCGCCTCGGCGTTGGCGCGCGACACGCGCACAATTTCGTCGGCCGGTTCCGGTGCGGGCTTGGCCTCGTCCGCTTCCGGCAGTGGCTTCATCTGCGCTGGCAGCGGCAACACCTTCGGCACCGTCACTACTTCGACAGGCTTGGGCGGTTCCGGTAGCGGCTGCGCCTGCACCGGCTCATCGAGCGAGATGCGTGGCGGCGGCTTGCCTTGCGAGGCGCAGCCAGCGAGCGCAGCCACCAAGGTCAACAAGCTGACCGTGTAGAGGACTTGGCGATCCAGTCCGAAGCGCGGCGAAAACAGCGGGAAAGCCAGCATCAGCCCATCGTTCAAACGCCGGCGGTATTCGTTTTCTGGTTGGCTGCGCCCAACACGGGTTTTTCTTTCGATACTGCCGGGCTGGGGTAATAGCAGAAGACGGGTTTGCAGTGATTTCATGGTTTGGCTCCTTCGGACGCATCCAGTTCGCGGCTCCACGACAGCCCGTTGACGTAGATGCCCAGCGGGTTCTTGCGCAGGCGCTGCTCGGTGCGCGGGGTTTGCAGGACGATGGAAAGCACGGCGTTCCAGCGTTCGGTGCCGGCCGGTGCGCCATTGATGAATCGCTGTTCCGTCCAGCGCACGTTGAATGACGAATCGCTGGCGCGCGTGACGCTGGTGATCTGCACCGTCACGGATTCTTTGCCGACGCGGGCGAACGGGTCGTTCTTGCTGGCGTAATCGTTGAGCACAGCCGCGCCGCGGTCGGTGGTGTAGTCGTAGGCGTCGAGCCAGTTCTGTCGCACGACGATCGGGTCGATGGAGAGCGAGCGAACCAGCGTGATGAAGTGCGCGAGGTGGTAGGCGATCTGCGCATCCGCCGGTCGGTATGGCGTGGCGGCTTCGCCGACGGCGCGAATCTGGCCGGTCTTGTCCACCTCCACCACGTAGGGCGTGACGATGGACTGCGCCGAGCGCCAGACTAGGCCGCCTGCCATCAGCAGGGCGAGCACGAGGCAGCCGAAGGCCATCAGTCGCCAGTTCTTCGCCTGCACGCGGCCCGAGCCGATACGCTCGTCCCACACCTGCGCGGCGGCTTGATACGGGGTGGCAGGCTGCGGTGTATCGGCGTAGCGCACCTGCGGTCGCTTGAATCGCATGGCTCGTTCTACTCAAGAATCGGAATTGCCCAGGCTTGGGCCTTGCGCCGAGCCACCGCCGTCCCCGCCGCGCAGTGTGTGCGCGGCAGTGGTCGCCGCATGGGCGATCTGTTGACGGCGGTGCAGCCGCTTGGCCCAGGCGGGCTGCGACTGCTCGGCAGTGTTGGCTTGTGCTTCGCTCGCGGCCTGACCGGATGCGCTGGCACCGGATGCGGCGGCGCCCGCGCCGTCCGAGCGAAACGCGGCGGCTGCGCGCTGCCCAACTGAGCGCACCCCCGCGGTGGCCTTCTGGCCGACTGCTTGCGCGCCGGTCTTAGCAACATTGCCCAGGCCAGCCATTGCGCCTTTCGCGCCGCCGCCGGCGGCGGCGGAACCGGCTTGGAACGCCGACCGCGCGCCGGTCGCGGTCGAAGCAGCGGCACGGGCGCCGCTGCCGATGGCGCTGGCGGCGGCCGGCGCCATGCGAGCACCAGCAGCAACAGCACCGCCAACGCCGGTAGCGGCAGCGCCGACAGCGACGGCTGTTCCCGCCGCGCCTAGCGCCGCACCAGCCATCGCGCCGGCCCCGAGCTGCGGCGAGCCGGACACAAGGCCCGTGGCGATGCCCGGCCCGTAGATGCCGAGCGCGAGCATGGCGAGCGAGGCCAGCATCACGACCAGCGCATGATCGATGGAAGGTTCATCGGGCGTGACCTGGAACTCGGCGAACAAGCCCGTACTGATGCCGACAATGACGGCCAGCACCAACACCTTGATACCGGACGACACCACGTTGCCAAGCACCTTTTCGGCGAGGAACGCGGTCTTGTTCCAAAGCGCAAACGGCACAAGCACAAAGCCGGCGAGCGTGGTCAACTTGAACTCGATCAGCGTGATGAAAAGCTGCACCGCCAGCACGAAGAAACAGAGGATGACCACCAGCCAGGCGAGGAACATCACAACGATGGGCGTCAGATTGATGAACACCTCGGGGAAGCCGGCCATCTCACTAATTTGGTCAAGGATCGGCGCGGCGGCGTCGATGCCGGTCTTGGCGAGATGCCCCGGTTGAAGGAACGTCTCCATGCTCAAGGTCGAGCCGGTGGCCGTCAGGCCCAGGCCGGCGAATGAGCGAAACACGATGCTCGCCAGCATGTTGAAGTTGCCGATGATGTAGGCGAAGGCGCCGACGTAGAGCACCTTGCGAATGAGCTTCGCCATCACGTCCTCGCCTTGGCCGGTAGCGTGGCCGAGCGCCCAATAGAGGCCGGCGAGCGTCATGTCGATCGCCACCAGCGTTGCGGTCAGGAACGCGACCTCGCCCCGCAGCAAGCCAAAGCCGGAGTCGATGTAGGCGGAAAAGACGTTGAGGAAGTGGTCGATGATCGAAACGTCGTTCATGGCCGTTCCTCCAGCGGCGCGTCGGGGCCGTCGAAGCTGGCCGGGATCGGCGGCAGATCGGCGAGCGTCTGATATTCGTCCGGGCCGGCTTGGCCGGAGAGGAGACGGCGTAGGTCGGCTTGGGCGACCTGTGCGCAGAACGCGCCGTCATGTTCGCCATGCCGGCACTGCGCACGCAGCGCGTGCAGCCGTGTCGGATTGGCGGCCAGTGCATCGACCGACAGCGCCTGCCGCCGGTCGCAACCCGCCAGCAGGCACACGAAGGCAAACAGGACGGGCGCGTGCTTCATGGCCGTGCCCGTCAGTTGCCGTAGAAGTTGACCGACTGCGGCGTGTACGCCGTGCCGGTGCCGAGAAAGCGTCGCGTCACCTCACGGCCACGTTCGACGGCGGCGGCCTGACGCGCCAGTTCCAGCGACACCGCGCGCCCCTGCGTGAGCTGGAGCTGCTGCGCCTGAATGGACTGCTTGGCCTGCAAGGCCAAAAGCTGATTGGTCGCCTGCATGGCCTGCAAGGCGCCCGTGGCCGACTGGCTCTGGCCGACCAGATCGGTCAGCACGCCCTCGTCCTCGGTCACGTTCTGCGACACCTGCGCCTGCATCCGCATCGCGGTCTGCAAGCCTTCGAGCGTGTTCTGCCAACGCTGGTGGGCATCTTGGTACATCTGGTTGCCGCTCACGGTCGCGGCGTACTGCTCCGGGTACAGGCGCGCGAACTGCTGGTCCATGCTCTGCACCTGGAACGCCAGCCCTTGCGCCTGCGCGATGAGTTGCTGGGTGGTCGCCAGCGTTGAGCGCAGCCGGTTGACCACATTGAACGGCAGGCTCGCCAGGTTACGCCCCTGGTTGATGAGCATCTGCGCTTCGTTCTGGAGTTGCTGAATCTGGTTGTTGATCTGCTCCAGCGTGCGAACCGCGGTCAGCGTGTTCTGCACGAGGTTGGTTGGATCGACGACGACCCATTGCGCCTGCGCGGTGGACGTGACACCGATCAACGCAGCGATGGCGAGGGAAAGAAGGCGAATCTTCATTGCGAAATCTCCTGTGGTTGGGGAGCGAGGAAGGACGCGGCAGATGGTGCGGACGGCAGCAGGTCGGCGGCCCAATCGAGGCCGCGATGGCGCAGCCACGCGCCGGCGAAGCCGGGTGCGCCGGCCTGCGTCAGCACGCGGTCGATGTCGCGTTGGTCTTGCGGTGTGGATGCGCCCGCGAACGCGAGCGCGGCCGGCCCTAGGTCGAGGTCGAACAGGCGATTGCCGAGGCGCGATTGGTAGTAGTAGTCGCGCTTGGGCTGCGCGATGGCGACGATCTCGATTTGCCGGCTGTTGAGGCCGAAGCCCTCGTAGATCGAGCGAATCTGCGGCTCGGTGGCCTGCGGGTTAGGCAAGAAAATCCTGCTCGCGCAGCTTTCGATGATCGCTGGCGCGATGGTCGAATCCTTGATGTCGGCCAGCGATTGCGTGGCGAAGACGACGCTGACGTTCTTTTTTCTGAGCGTCTTGAGCCATTGCCGGATGCGGGCCGCGAAAGACGGTTCATCGAGGAACAGCCACGCTTCATCGAGAATAAGCAGCGTTGGTGCACCGTCGAAACGCTCGTCGAAGCGGGCGAACAGGTAGCGCAATACCGCTTGCACGGCGGCGGGGCTGTGCATCAGTTCTTCCATCTCGAAGCCCTGCACGCCGGCCATGCCAAGCCTATCGTGGTCGGCGTCCAGCAGCTTTCCGTGCGCGCCGCCCAGGACATAAGGCGCGAGTGCTTGGCGCAGCGCGTTCGATTGCAGCAGCACGGAAAGCCCGGTCATCGTGCGCTGTTCCTGCGGCGCACCGGCGAGGCTGCCCAGCGCCGACCAGATGGCCACCTTCTCGTCCGGGCCGACGGTCACGCCTTCATGCAGCAGGCGACCTTCCACCCATTCGGCGGCCCAGGAGCGGTAGCCCTCATGGTCGATGCGGGCGAGCGGCTGGAACGCGATGCCACCATCGGCGCCCAGGTCGTAGTGCTCGCCGCCCAGGCCCAGGATGGTGGCGCGCATCGAGCGGCCCATATCGAACGACAAGATCCGCGAACCGAAATAGCGGCGGAACTGCAAGGCCAGCGTCGCCAGCAAGACCGACTTGCCCATGCCGGTCGGGCCGGCGACCAGCGTGTGCCCCACGTCGCCGATGTGCAGCGACAGCCGGAACGGCGTCGCGCCATCGGTGCGGGTGACGATCAGCGGCGGGCCGTCCAGATGGTCATTCTTCTCCGGCCCGGCCCATACTGCCGACAGCGGCATCATGTGCGCCAGGTTCAGCGTCGAGACGATGGGCTGGCGCACGTTCGCATAGGCGTTGCCAGGGATGGACGATAGCCACGCATCCACGGCGTTGAGGGTTTCGGGGATGGTGACGAACCCGCGCCCTTGGATGACGCGCTCCACCATGCGCAGCTTCTCGTCGGCCACGGCCGGGTCGGCGTCGAGCACCGTCACCGTGGCGGTGAGATAGCCGAACGCGACTTGATCGCTGCCCAATTCCTGCAAGGCCGCGTCGGCATCGGCGGCCTTGTTGCTGGCGTCGGTATCGACCAGCGGGCTTTCCTGCTGGAAGATCGTCTCGCGCAGCAGCGCGACGACGTTCTTCCTTTTCGCAAACCACTGGCGGCGCAGGCGGCCCAGTTCCTTTTCCGCCTCGGCTTTGTCCATGCAGAGGAAGCGCGTGCTCCAGCGGTAGGCAAAGCCCAGGCGGTTGAGGTCGTCCAGCAAGCCCGGCCAGGTCGAGGTCGGAAAGCCGCGCACCGACACCACGCGCAGGTGCTGGTCGCCCAGCGTGGGCGCCAAGCCACCGACCAGTGCCGAATCGGCCAGTAGCGCGTCCAGATGGAAAGGCACCTCGGGAACACCGATGCGATAGCGCCGCGTCGAGACGGTCGCGTGCAGGTAGGTCAGCGTCTGGCTGTCGTCCAGCCACGCAATCTCCGGCATCACGCCATCGAGAAGGTCGAAGATGCGTTCGGTTTCGGCGACGAACGCGGTCAAGTGTTCACGCCAGTCCACGCCGGCGGTCGGCGTGTTCTCGTAGAGCAGCTTGGCCGCGCGGGCGCGGGATTCCTCCGGCGGCAGGTATTGCAGCGTGAAGTGATAGCCGCTCTCGAAATGGTTGCCGGATTCCTCGAAGGTCGCGCGCCGTTCCTCGTCCACCAGCCACGACAGCGGTTCGGGAAAGTCCGAGTGCGGATAGTCCGCCGCCGGCCGGCGCTCGGCTTCGACGAACAGCGCCCAGCCGGCACCGAGGCGGCGCAGTGCGTTGTTTAGGCGCGCAGTCTTGGCGATCAGTTCGCCTTGCGTTGCGCTTTCCAAGTCAGGTCCACGGAACCGCGCCGTACGTTGAAAACTGCCGTCCTTGTTCAAGACGACACCCGGCGCGACTAGGCCGGCCCACGGCAGCCAGTCGGCGAGCAAGGCCGGGCGCTGGCGGTATTCGGCGAGGTTGAGCACTGCGGCGTCCTCCCGTCACACGTCCAGCAGCGGCTTGTGCTTGAGGTGCTTGGCGAACACCTGCATGAACTGCGGATCGACGCGCGCACCCCACACCGCCAGCGAATGGCCGACGATCCAGAGCACGACACCGGGAATCCAGAGCTGCAGGCCCAAGCCCACGGCCGCGGCCAGCGTCCCGTTGGCGATCGCCACGGTGCGCGGCGCACCGCCCAGCAGGATCGGCTCGGTCAGCGAGCGATGCAGAGGCACCTCGAAGCCAGGCAGGTCGGTGGCCGTGCTCATACGACGGCCCCGCCGGAGAAACTGAAGAACGACAGGAAGAAGCTCGATGCCGCGAACGCAATGGACAGACCGAACACGATCTGGATCAGCTTGCGGAAGCCGCCGCTGGTGTCACCGAACGCAAGCGCGAGGCCGGTGGCGATGATGATGATGACCGCGACGATGCGCGCGACTGGCCCTTGGATAGATTCGAGGATGGATTGCAGCGGCCCTTCCCAGGGCATCGAGGAACCGGCGGCTTGTGCCGTGCCGGCGGTCGCCAGCATGACGGTCGCCGACAACAGGCCGTGGTGCGCCGGCCCGACCAGGCGGCGCAGGCGTGCGGGGATGGAAACCGGATTTACGGAAAAGCGGAAAGCATGGGCGTGCGTCTGCGTCATGGCAGTTCTCCAAGGTGGTTAGGGGACGGGGAAGAAAGCGGCACTTCTGGAAGCGGCTGCTCCAGCGCATCTGCCAGGCGATAGCCCACGCCGTCGAAGCCAAAGACGCGGGCGATGCTCTCGATACGACGGCGCCGGCCACGGCCGGCGATGTGGATGACGACATTGACCGCCTCGGCGACGAGCGCCCGCGGCGGGTTCACGGCCACTTCGAGAATCAGTTGCTCCAGGCGCAGCAATGCCCCAAGCGCGGAACCGGCGTGGATCGTGGCGATGCCGCCGGGATGGCCGGTGCCCCACACCTTGATGAGATCCAGCGCCTCGCCGCCGCGTACCTCGCCGACGATCACGCGGTCGGGGCGCAGGCGCATCGTGGCGCGCACCAGCTCGGTCATCGACACGACGCCGGCGCGCGTGCGCAGCGGTACGTGGTCGCGCGCCGCGCATTGCAGTTCGATGGTGTCTTCGAGCACCAGCACGCGGTCGCCGGTGGCAGCGATCTCGGCGAGCAAGGCATTTGCCAAGGTCGTCTTGCCGGTGCTGGTGCCGCCGGCGATGAGAATGTTCTGCCGCTCGCGTACCGCGTCACGCAGGAACGCAGCCTGCTCAGCAGTCATCATTCCGTCGGTGACGTAGCGTTCCAGCGGAATGACGCCGACCGCGCGCTTGCGCAGCGCAAAGGCTGGGCCAGGAGCGGCCGGCGGCAGAATGCCCTCGAAGCGTTCGCCGGTTTCCGGCAGCTCGGCGGTCAACAGCGGCTGACCGCGATGCACTTCCGCGCCGACGTGGGCCGCGACCAGGCGGATGATGCGTTCGCCGTCTGCCTCGGACAGCTCGGCGCCCATCGGGGCACGACCCGACGACAGGCGATCGACCCATAGCGTGCGGTCGGGGTTCAGCATGATTTCCACCACGTCCGGGTCTTCCAGCGCGGCGGCGATCAGCGGCCCCATCGCCGTGCGCAACATGCGGATGCGCCGGTCGAGCGATGTAGTGGCGAAGGATTGCGGCACGGCGCTCATGACCCACACTCCTCGGCCGCCGCCAGCGCCGCCGCGTCATCGAGCCGGGCGGCATCGGGGTTCAGTTCTTCCACCACGTCGCGTACAAGGCTGCGCCCGCGCATCAGGTGGCGGCCGAGCTGTTCGACGAACTGCTCGAAACGTGCCTTGCCCTGCGCGCGTGCGGCTTCCTGATGCGCCTCGGGAACCGGCGTGCTGACTGTGAGGTAGTAGCGAACGAACAGCGCCAGCGTCTCGATCTCGATGTTCTGGTCGCGCTCCAGCCGCTCGAACTGGCGCGACAACCGATCGAGCCGCTTGGCGATGGCTGCCTCGCGCTGGTCGCCTGCATCGGGTGACAGCCACGATGCGAGCGCCGCCGCGACGATGCTGGACTTCGAGACGCCTTTCTTGGTGGCCAGCTCGTCGAGGCGTTTTGCATGCTCGTGCGGAATGAACAGGTTGAGGCGGTACTGGCTCATAGCTCGATCCCGTCTTGTTGGTCGAGGGACGCCAGCCGGGCCGTGCGCTGCATGGCCGGGTCGAGCTGACGGGGAAGCGGCAACGGCAGGTCGTCGTCATCGAGCAACGCCAGGTCGTTGTCGGCCGGCTGCTGTTCGGGGCTGTATTCGGCGATTTCGGATAGCTCTGGCTGCCGGCGCGGCCCGCCGTCGTCGGCAGCGGCGCCGGTGTCGTCGTCCGCCAGGCCGGCGGCAGGCGCGACCGGCACAGCAGGAATAGCCAGCCCGCTCCAGTCGTCGGGCCGAACCGGCGGCGCATCGGCGTAGCGTCCGGCCGCGAGCGCGGGCGGCGGAAGCACGCGGCGCTTGAAATTGGCGTCGGCGTAATAGCGCAACTTCTTCGCCTTGATCGGTGCGACGCTGGACACCATCACCACGGCATCGTCGGGCGGGAGCTGCATCACTTCACCGGGCGTCAACAGTGGGCGCGCGGTTTCCTGGCGCGACACCATCAGGTGCCCCAGCCACGGTGCGAGCCGGTGGCCGGCGTAATTGCGCTGCGCACGCAGCTCGGTGGCCGTACCGAGCGTTTCGGAGATGCGTTTGGCGGTGCGTTCGTCGTTGGTGGCGAACGTCACGCGCACATGGCAGTTGTCGAGGATGGAATGGTTCTGGCCGTAGGCTTTGTCGATCTGGTTGAGCGACTGCGCGATGAGGAAGCTGCGGATGCCGTAGCCGGCCATGAACGCCAAGGCCGTCTCGAAGAAGTCGAGGCGGCCCAGCGCAGGGAACTCGTCGAGCATCAGCAGCAATTTGTGCCGACGCGCGATGCCATCGCTGCCGTCGAGCGATTCGGTTAGGCGCCGGCCGATCTGGTTGAGGATCAAGCGCACCAGCGGCTTGGTGCGGCTGATGTCCGAAGGCGGCACGACGAGGTACAGCGAGACTGGATGTTCGGACGCGATCAGGTCGGCGATGCGCCAATCGCAACGCGACGTGACTTCGGCCACCGTCGGATCGCGGTACAGGCCGAGGAACGACATGGCGGTGGACAGCACGCCCGATCGCTCGTTGTCCGACTTGTTGAGCACCTCGCGCGCAGCCGATGCGACGACGGGATGCGGCACGTCGCCCAGGTGCCGCGTGGTCATCATCCGGTGCAGCGTCAACTCAAACGGGCACGCGGGATCGGACAGGAAGTTGGCGACGCCGCGCAGCGTCTTGTCCTCGCCCGCATAGAGCACATGCAGGATGGCGCCGACCAGCAGCGCGTGCGAAGTCTTCTCCCAGTGGTTGCGGCGTTCGAGCGCACCTTCGGGATCAACGAGAATGTCCGCGATGTTCTGTACGTCGCGCACTTCATGCGCGCCGCGCCGGACTTCCAGCAGTGGGTTGTACGCGGCCGACTTCGGATCGGTCGGGTTGAACAGCAGGCAGTGCGAGAAGCGCGAACGCCAGCCGGCCGTGATCTGCCAGTTCTCGCCCTTGATGTCGTGGATGACGGCAGACGCTGGCCAGCTCAACAGCGTGGGCACTACCAGGCCGACGCCTTTGCCGGAGCGCGTCGGCGCGAAGGTCAGGACGTGTTCCGGGCCTTCATGCCGCAGGTATAGGCCACGATGCAGGCCGAGAAACACGCCGGCAGGCTTGTCCAGGCCGGCCTTGCGAATGTCTGCGGCTTCGGCCCAGCGTGCAGAGCCATAGGTCGTGACCAGCTTCGATTGCCGCGAGCGCCATACGGACATGGCAATAGCGACCAGCACGGCCACCAGGCCGCTGCCGCCAGCGATTGCGCCGCCGGTGTCAAAGATGCGCGGTGCGTAGGCGTCGAATGAGAACCACCACTCGAACAAGCGCCAAGGGTGATAGACCGGCGTGCCGAGTAAGTCGAACCAGGGCGAGCCAAGGCGTACTTGATAGCCCAGGGCGGCGGCTGTCCACTGCGTGGCGCTCCACACGCCGGCAATTACGATGCCGAACACGACACCGATTTGCCCGAACAGCACACCTTGACCTTGCATCCCGGCCTCCGCTTTCTCCTCGTTGTCACGCGGCACAAAAGCGTGCCGCACGCATAAGGATCGGAGTCAGGTCAAGGGTTGGTCAAAGACCGTTATCGGCAGGAATATCGCGGAAAAAGCAAGATTTCATGCACGGGCGAATGTACGGAAAACGCCGCCTACGACGGCGGGTTATGGCGTGTCGAGCGATATACGCGCGGCGCATGCGAATGCTTGCACCCTGAAAGTCGAAGTGCAGCACCCATCCCCTCAGAGCCACCCGAAAAATTCGCAGACTGCCTGCCGTTGCGCCAGCGTGTCGCGCTCACCCAGCGCCATTACCTCCTGGGTGAATGGAGCCTCGAACAGCAGATAGCTGACCAGGGCGGCGCCGCTCAGGTCGCCGCTCGCGCTGGACGAGCCGACGCCGCGCAACAGGGCGCGCACGGCCCGCGGTAGGTGCTTTTGGTGGCGTGCCGCGATGTCGTCGATGCGCTCGCTCGGCGCAATCACCAGCGCCTTCACCGGACGTAGTGAGGTGGCGAGGCGCTGGCCCAGCGTCATCATTCCAAGGGTACGGTTGACGCGCTCCATACGCTCGATGTCCACCGTGAGCGCGTCGAGAAATATGTTCGACAGCACGTGTCCTCCGACTTGGGCCAGTGTCGGGTAGCCGCCGTTACGCACGAGTCGCCCGCGAGGTTCGTGCATCCGACCAACGCCGACGATGAGCATACGTTGCGCGCCCAGGTGGATGGCCGGAGAGATCGGCGCGGTCTGCCGCATCGAGCCGTCGCCGTACCAGCCGGCATGCTCCATATGTTCGATGCGTTGTGCCGGGAACACGAATGGGATAGCCGCCGAAGCGAGCAGGTGTGCCAATCCCAGCCGCATGGGCACGGCCAGCCGCTGCGAGCGTTCGTAGCCCGTCATATCGCCGATGGACTCAAAGAAGGTGAAGTGCTCGCCGCTGGTGTAACTGGACGCGCCGATCGCCAGCGCACGCAGATGGCGCTGGGCCAGCATGTGCGGCAGCAGTTCCAAAGGCGCCCAATGTCGCAGCAGTTCGGCTAGTGGTCCATTGTCCAGTAGTGAATGCGGTCCTTCTTTGCGCCAGCGTGCCAACATCCAGCCTACCGAGATCGCGCTCAGCCACTGTGCGCCGCTGCGAGCGATACCAAGCGCGTCGGTGCGATACACCTGACCAGCATTGAAGTTGCGCCAAACTGCGGCGATGGCCTCCACGCCAGCGTCAAAGGAGTCTGCGCGACAGGCTAAAGCGGCGGCGTTGATTGCGCCTGCCGAGGTGCCGCATAGGATACCGAAGGGGTTGGGCGCCCCTTCGCCCAGGTGTTCACGGCGCAACGTCACCAAAGCCTGAAGCACACCGACCTGGTAGGCGGCGCGCGCACCGCCACCGGACAGCACGAGAGCCGTCTTTGCAGCACTAATGGCCGGCCTAGTGTGTGGCATCGCGGGCTCGCTTGATCATTAGGTAGGTGATGGCCCGATCAAAACTTCGGCTGCTCTTTCGGTGGGGTATAGGGCGCCTTCCCATCGCCAAAGAACCGTCGATTCGTCGCCTCAGCCACACGATTGCAGAGTTCGTCGCCCAGCTTGGCGCGATCCGTCTTGCACTGTTGCCGCAGTTCCTTCAATCGTTGGGGATTGGCGGCAAGTGCCTCTACCGTTTCGGTGGGTTCGGATTTGCCGCAGGCGGTCAGCATCGCAGCAAGCAGAATCAGCACAATCTTGTTCATGGCTCGATTTCCTCCGAAGCATCAAGGTCGGGTAGTACGGTCGGCTTCTTCGTCGCGGATGGTTCAAGGGTGCTTGTTCTCTCGATGAAACGAGCCAACACTTCCGAAGGCTCGTTGCCCCGGCGCAGCAGGTAAGTAGTGAGCATGGGTGTGCGGCCAGCCAGAGGCCGCGCGACCACACCCTGTTCACGGCTGGCGGCAATCTGCGAGGCTCCGGCCAGCCCAAGGGCGAAACCTGCTGCCACCATCGCCATCATCAAATCAACGGAGGCCACCCGTTCGGCGATCAACGGCTCTTGATCGACCCTACGCAGCACCCTTTCAATCTGCCGCGTATATCCTTCGCACGCATGGGGATCGCCAAGCACCAGCGGATGGCGTAGCACTTCCTCCAGTGGGATGCGCTTGTACGTCAACAGCGGGTGCCGAGAGGGCACCGCCACCATCAAGGGATCGCTCCAGACAGCTTCGGCGACGATGCCGTCGCCAACTTCATCCGACCGAGCAAACCCCACGTCGTAAAGGTCGTCGTGCAGCCCTTTGATCTGCTGGGCCAGCGAAACTTCGGATAGACGTATCTCGATTTCCGGTTCTTCTTCGCGACACAATGCTAGAAAGGTTGAGAAGCGTGAAGGCGGGATGCCATCCGATAGCGCAACGCGCAACTGGTTATGAAAACCGTTGGCAGCCGCCTTCACGCTGTCGCGCGCCTGCTGCAAAGCCGTGAAGACGCGCGGCACGTGTTCCAGAAATAGCTGGCCTGCGCGAGTCAGTCGGGTGCTGCGTGTATTGCGCACGAAAAGCTGTGCACCCAAGTCTTCTTCCAGCTCTTTGATCGCGCGCGATAGGGGAGACTGCTCAATGTGCAGCCGCTCAGCAGCGCGAGCAAAATGCAATTCCTCGGCGACTGCAATAAAGCAGCGAAGATGGCGTATTTCCATCGCAGTCTCCTAAGCGGACCGCTCGCGCCTTGCCGGTGCAATTTGCACGGTTCCCATTCTTGTCGCAGGCCACGAAAGCTGTCGGCAGTAGAACCTCGGTTAAGTTAGAAAGCTCTGATTTACAGGTGAGTTGCTCAGTTCTTCCGCTGCGCGGGCGTTTAGAAGCATGTGCCTCAAGCATCGCTTGAGAGCATCAATATCCTTCTCATTCATTCCATCGAAGAGGATGGCGTAAGCGCCGTCAAAGACCGACGGCAGTTGCGAAGCCGTTTCCTTGCCATCGCGTGTTGCGAGGAGATACGTCACTCTGCGATCACGCTCGCAAGGAACTCTCTGAATCAACCCTCGACTAACCAGACGATCTATCAGTCGCGTAATGCCACTCGGGTAGAGCTTGTACTCACGCGCAAGGTCAACGGAGGTCATGCTTTGGCGGCACGCCAACAGCAGCAGCACGCTCGCCTGCATGCCTGTAAGGCCGCCCAGCGAAGACGTTCTCTGAGTGATGAGCTGCCAAATCGCCATGTTGGTCCGACTCATCAGATGAATGAGGCCATGTGGCACATCGGCGTTGCTTTCTCTTGCATATATCAATTGCATGTCACACCCCGTCGGCAGTATTCACGCTCCTTAGATCAATGCCCCGTGACTTTCTGGAGTGGCCCCTTCGGCCGCTTAACCAGCCAGATAGCGCCGATCGAGAGGATCATCAGCACGGTAGCCAGCGCATAAAAATCGTTCGTAGCCAGCATCACAGCCTGACCATCGACCAGGCGCGAGAAAAATGCTGTAGAACTCGATGGCGGTATTCCGGCGCGAACCGCCGCGGAAGCGATTTCATGCCCTGCATTCGGGTTGATGATTGAGACAAGCTCGGACCGGCTTGCCTTCGACATATGCTCCCAATAGGTTTGGGTCAGGGACGATCCGAGCGCCATCGAGAGCACGCGCAGGAAGTTTTGCAGGCCGGCTCCATTCGCAATGCGCTCGGGCGGCAGGTCGGAAACACCCAACGAGGTCAGCGTAATCATGCATGCGGGAATGCCTGCGCCGAGGACAAACATCGCGATGGCCACCGACATGAAGTCGGCTTGGGTCGTCAGATGCGCCCGCATGAAGAACGAGACGGCCAAGATACCCATGCCGTAGGTGACGATCCAACGAGGGTCAACCTTCGGCAGGAGACGACCGACGATCGGTGAAGTCGCCACCGCGAGAATGCCCATCGGCGCGGTAGCGAAGCCGGCCCATGTCGCCGTGTAGCCCATCTGTTGCTGGAGCCACAGAGGCGTCAGCACGATGTTGCCGAAAAAGATGCCGAACATCAGGCTCAGCGTGATTGAGGAAACCAGCCAGTTGCGCGAGCGGAAGACGCTCAGGTCGATCACGGGATCGGAGTCGGTGAGTTCCCAAATAATCAGATAGATCAGCGAAACGGCTGCAACGATGGCGCACGTGACCACTAGCGGCGAAGCGAACCAATCCAGCTCGCGGCCCTTGTCGATCATGATCTGGAAACTGGTGACAAAAACCACCAGAAGCGCCAGACCGATTCCGTCGATGCGGGAACGCTCCGTGGGTTCGTCCCGGCCCCGAAGCACTTTCATGGCGCCCAGCATGACCAAGATGCCGAACCCGATGTTGATGTGAAATATCCAGCCCCAGTGCCAGTTATCCGAAATGATCCCGCCCAGGATTGGGCCGAAGATCGGGGCCACGACCGTCATCATTCCCCACAACGAGAGCGCGATGTTTGACTTGTTCTTGGGGAACACCGCCAGCATCAACGTCGATGACAACGGAATCAGCGGTCCACCGGCCAACCCCTGCAACACGCGAAAGAAGACGAGGCTTTCCAGAGACCATGACAGGCCGCAGCACACGGAGAACAGTACGAATGCCACGACGCAGATCATGAACAACCGTACTTCGCCGACCTGGCGAACGAGCCAGCCGGTCAGGGGGATGGTGATGGCCTCCGCAACAGCATAGGACGTGATGATCCAAGTGCCCTGGCTCGTCGAGACACCCATCGACCCCGAGATCGTGGGCATGGCCACGTTGGCGATGGTGGTATCGAGCACCACCATGAAATTCGCCAGAGACAGGATGATTGCCGCGATGACCAGATCCATCCCGGAAAGCGGCTTGTGTTCCGAGGAAGTCATGTCAATACCTCGTCGCAACCGGCTGGGACTCACCGTGGTCGCGCAGATCGACGGTAGCCTCCATTGACAGACCGACCCGCAGCGGATGCTGCTTCAACTGCTCGGGATCAATCCAAATCCTGACGGGCAGCCGCTGGACCACCTTGATCCAGTTGCCCGTGGCGTTCTGCGCGGGAATCGCTGCGAAGGCAGACCCTGATCCTCCAGCGAAGCCTTCGACACGGCCCGTATAAACGACATCGCTGCCGTAGAGGTCCGAGGTCAGTTCCACGTGCTGCCCGGGACGGACCTTCTGCAACTGGCCTTCCTTGAAGTTCGCATCGACATAGATGCGGTCGATCGGCACCACGGTCATCAGCCGCACGCCAGTCTGAACCTGTTGCCCAATCTCCACCGAACGCTGCGCGATGACGCCATCGAAGGGCGCACGCAGCACCGTCCGTTCAAGATTCACGCGCGCCTGGTCAAGCCGCGCCTTCGCCGCGAGTACGGCGGGGTTGTCATCGACCGTGCTATCTACGATCAGCGCCGAGTTGGCCGTCCGGGCGCCGCTTGCAGCTTCCTTTGCGGCCTCGGCAGCGCGAACTCGGGCTTGAGCCTGCTCCAGCGCAGCGCGCGCCTCGCGCAACTGCGTCTGCGCATTCGTCAGCTCCTCTTTCGAGACAGCGCCTTCTTCAACCAGGTTCTGCCTACGGCGCTCGTCGATGACCGCTTTTTCATAGGCGGCAGTTACACGGGTCAGGCCACTGCGAGCGGTGGCGATTTCGGCAGCACGCAGGGCCACTTGTCCCGCAAGGCTCTCGTCATTTCCCAGCAGTTGCCGTACTTGGCGCTGAGTACGCGCCAAATCCGCCTCGGCCTGCGCGACAGCAATCTTGGCGTCGGTATCGTCCAGAATTACCAACACGTCGCCAGCCTTGACGGCCTGCGTGTCACTGACCTTGACTTCCTTTACAGGGCCGGCAACGAGTGGTGTGATTTGGGCCACTTCCGCTGCCGTGTAGGCGTTATCCGTGGTGACGGATTTGCCTGCGAACAGAAGCGCCCACGCACCGTAGAGAACACCGATGGCGACCAAACCAACCGTCGCAATTAAAACGAGACGTTTGCGCTTCGCCCGCTTTTGTGAAGCCTCCGGCGTTGTGGAAGAATCTTGAGGGTCAGGGGGCATCGGAGCACTCATCGGGTCACCTGTTCATTCATTGAGGAATCGGGAAAGCCGCCGCCAAGGGCCTTTGTCAGCGCAATGTCGAGGGATAGGCCGCGCACCCACAGGGCATTGACGGCCATCCGCGCATTGAGCGCGGCATCCTCCGTCGTTAGCACGGTTTGATAGTTGGATAAGCCGCCCTCGTAGCGGCGCTTGGCGAGTTGGTAGGCTTTGTCGCTGCTGACGACCGCCGACTCCGTTGCTTCGAGGCGGATCGGAAGCGCTTGCAAGCTCCTCACCGCGTCCGCGGTTTCTCTCAATGCTTGGACCAGCGCATCGTTGTAGCTGGCTACTGCGAACTCGTATTCGGCCCAGGCTCGGCTGTAGTTCGCTCGGAGCCTTCCACCCTCGAAAATGGGCAGATGGATGGCGACTCCGGCACGGCCCGCGTCGGAACCCGAATCGAACAGGCGGTTCAGGCCCAGCGACTCGTAGCCAACCAGGGCGACCAGATTGACGCTGGGATAGAAGCCTGCCTTTGCAACGCCGATACGCTTGGCGGCCGACTCCACGCGCCATCGCGCTGCCACGATTTCGGGCTTGCGCCCGATCAGATCGCTCTTCAGTGTTTCCGGAAGCGCCAGGGACAGGCTCGGCGAAAGATGCGTCTCGTGGATATTCAGACCACGATCCGGTCCACGCCCCAGCAGAGCCGCGATCCCATTGCGAGCCAGTTCTATCCGCTCTTCCACGTCGGCCAAGTCAGCCCGTGCCAGCTTGGCCCTCGCATGTGCCTGTTCCAGTGTTGTCTGTGTATCGAGGCCCTGGTCAACGCGGCGCATCGCCATGCGCTCGGAGTCCTCACGATTTCTGAGCGTGTCGCTCGCCAAATCGCGCTGTACATGCAAGCCATTGAGTTGGACATAGCGGCTTGCAAGCTCCGTCGTCAGCAGGACGCGGGCTGCGGCGGCATCGGCTTGCACCGCCAGCGCCTCGGATGTGGCCGCATCCAGCGCGGACCGGTTCTTTCCCCAAAAGTCGAGTTCCCATCCGAAATTCAGAGAAGCCGCGCCATAGTCGTTCCATCCCTTGGAAACGACATCCTTTGGGAAGATGCTGTTGTACGTCAGCTTCTGCTCGCTGGCGGATGCGTCCAGTGAGACAGAGGGAAACAGCGCTGCGCGCGCACCTTTCGATCGCGCAATAGCGGCATTGAGGCGAGCCTGCGCTTGCGCCATCGACGGCGAGCTAGCCAGCGCTTCGTCCATCAATTGGTCAAGTTGTGGATCGCCAAAGGACTTCCACCACGCCTGCGTCGGCCATTCACCGACAGGCGCCCCAAGGCTCTTGTCGGCCGCAAGCCCGTCCATTGATGCGGGCTTTTCCATCGGCCCCAGGTCCGGGATGGAGGCGCATGACGCCAGTACTGCGCAGCAAATCGCTACCGCAGCGGTTTTGCGCCATGCGGCAGAGGACTTATCGACGAAGGATGAATATTGGAGCGATGGGCTTGACATGGAGGCACCCGTGACTTGGCATGGCGCCATGCTAAACCGATCGGTTCGGTTTAGTCAAGAGCGGAAGTCAAACAGGAAATACAGCAATGTCAACATGTTGTGGAAAGACAATACAGTACCGATCGGTTTGACTTGGACCGCTTATGTGCTATCGTGCGGCTTTACTTTCCGCAGCGGTGGACCGAACACATGACCACTTCGTCAGCGCGCTCGAAGGCGAGCACGCCTTCCAAGCATCCCTCGTCCGCTGGGGGCGCAGTGCAATCAGAAAAAGCACGCCTTGTCCTTGCCGGCGCAAGGACTGTCTTCTTGGCAAACGGCTTTAGCGCTGCGACGACCGACATGATTCAGCAGGCCGCCGGCGTATCGAAATCGACGGTGTATTCGCACTACCCGAACAAGGAAGCTTTGTTCGTGGCCGTCGTCGAGGCCGAATGTGAGCGGTTTCTTAGAGCCGTTCGAAAGCCCAAGTTTCCAGAAGAACGGCTTGCCGATATTCTGAACGCGATGGCGCTCGCCTACTTGGAGATTGTGCTGTCGCGCGACGGGTTGGCGCTATACCGCATGATTGCGGCCGAAGCGCCGAGGTTTCCCGAGCTTGGGAGGCGCTTCTATCTGGCCGGCCCTGCCGCCATAAACAACATCGTTGCGGAGACCTTGGAAGTCGCTGCCTCGAAGGGAGAATTGGATCTTGGAAGTATCGGATTCGACTCCGCGGCCTCATTGTTTGTGAACATGGTGCGTGGTGAGGCCCAGATGCAGTGTGTAATGCACCCTGATGCTCCGGCGTCCGCTGCCCAACGGGATCGGTGGGCGAAAGATGCCGTCACTACTTTTCTTCGCGCCTTTCAGAAGAATAATGGCTGAGTGCAGTCTTCGCGTAAGCGATGCCTCTCGTTCCATGCGGTAGCGTTCAATCAGCCAATAGCGGGGCCGCGTGGTCGCCCCAGCTCCCACGATGTTGAGGCTCCTCGTACCGTCACGGCCAGTTGCCGCCCCAGCCGTTGCTCGATCACCGGCTTCCACGGCACCAGCGAGAACCCCATGCCGTCGTCGAGCATCGCGTAGCGCCCGCTGGCGAGCATGACGGAACGCCGGTAGATACCAGTCACGCGCCGCCCGTCGGCCACCGGCCGATGCTCCAGGCCGGTTTCGGCGGCGATGTCCTGCGCGGCCTTCGCCAATTCACGCCCGCGCAGCGTCCCCAGCAGATTGCGCGCGAGGACGACGCGCTGCCCGCGATGCTCGGCCAGTCCCTGTTCGGCCAGGAAGTCGGCGCGTTGACGTAGCGCATCCTTGACCTCGGCTCCAAAGCCCAGGTCGCCCAGGCCCTTGCCGCCGCCGATCAACTGCTGGTCGAGCCAGGTGGCGCCGATCACGCGGGCCTGCCGCTCGATGGGCAGGTGCGATTTCAGCTCGACCGCCACACCACCACCGAGGCGCTGCGCGTCGTACTGGCGGCCTCGCTCGGCCAGGTCGGCGGGCACGCGCCAGACGCCTTCAGCCTCGCGCTCCACGATGCCAGCGCGGCGCAGGGCTTCGAGCCGGCGTACATGGGCGGCCACTACCTCGCGCGGATCGCGTTCGTTCATGGCCTGACCTTGGGCGAGCGCAAGGTGATGATCGGTGCGGTACACGCCATCGGCGGCCAGCGCGGCGATGTTCCGGTCGGCGGCGCGCACGTCGGCCGTGCCTTTCACCTCCACCACGGCCCCGGTCGGGTACTGCTCTAGCTCGGCACGCGGCGGCAGCGTGACGTAGTGCGCCTTGCCGTCCGCGCCATCGACGATCAGATAGCCCTTGTCGTACAGCTCGTCGGCCAGCCCCTTGCCGACGACGCGACCGATGACGGCGCGGCCACCCTCGCCGGCCTGGAACACGGCCAGTTCGCGCTGCTTGCCGCTCATCGCCCGTTGCATCGTGCGGATGATGTCGCCGCGCTCGCCCATTGCCCGCAAGGTTGGCTCGGCGTCGGCATGGACGGCCCACGTACCGGGGTGCGGTTCGGACGCCAATCCCATGCGTTGTAGGTGTTGCAGGCGGCCGATCAGCACTTGCCGCTGGCGTTGCAACCCGGGTTCGGCGAAGCGTTCGACGCGCACCAAGCCATCGTCGGCGGCCTCGCGCTGCAAGGTGCGATCCAGGCCCGTCCACCGCTCCTGATCGACTTCGCGCTGCATGGCGCGCTGCATCTCCAGCTCGGTGCGCGGCCCCAGCCATTCGGTCGCTAGTTCCGACGCACGCCGGCGCATCCCCTCGGCGATGTAGTCGCGGGAAATGATGAGGTCTTTGCCGGTGTCATCCTTGCCGCGTAGGACGACGTGCGTGTGCGGGTTGTCGGTATTCCAATGATCGACGGCGACCCATTCCAGCGGCGTGCCGAGGTCGGCCTCCATGCGCGCCATCAGGTGCCGGGTGTAAGTGCGCAGGTCGTCGAGTTGTTCGGCATCCTCCGGCGAGACGATGAAACGGAACTGGTGCCGGTCGTCAGCGCCGCGCTCCTTGAACGCTTCGAGGTCGGCGTCGTCGGTCGCCGGCCCGTAGGCGTGGCCCGGCCCGCCCTGGCGATCGACGCCTTCGCGCTCGATGTAGCGCAGGTGCGCGGCGGTCGAGCGCGGCCCAGCCTGCGCCAGATTCACCAGTCGCGCCTTGATCGTCACGCGCCGGGCGTTGGCCCCAAGTCCCCGGCCAGCGAAGCGCGCCGCGACATGCCCGCGGCCTAGCCGGGAACCGGGTCGCTGGCCGACCTTGCCTGCCACCTTGCCGAGCTTCGTGCCGGCTTTGTTGGCCTGCCGCAGCACCTTGTTGACGAAGGCATCGCCGCGCTGTTTCGGAGCGCCAGGCCGGACGCGGAATCGGTCATCGTCGCGCTGGCTCATGGCGTCGCTCCGTCCAAGACCAGCGCAGTCCAGCGGACGAAGCACGCGACTTCGCCAATGCCGATGCGGCATTGCGCACCTTCGCGGCACGCTGCCGCCCCGTGGCGCGTGCCGCGCTCCCCCCACGTGCAGACAAGGTTTTCAAGCGGCCATGTGCCGCGACCTTTTATCTTGCCTTCCGCCTCTGCCCCTCGCTGTCGCTCCGGGCATCGGCGGCCCGGCGGTGCTGCGCTGCTCGCAGCCAGCACGCCTGGGAACGAGGCCACGGCCACCGGCCGGGCGCGTTCAAGGCAAGATGCCTGCACGGGGGAAAACGTCGCCGGATGTTGCGCGACGTGCGGCGCGGATGCGCTCGCACGACACGCGCGACGACACGGCGACAACCAGCAGGACGACATGCCGGATGGCACGATCGAACGCACAACTCCATGCAGCGAATCGGCGGCCATCATCGGCGTGTCTCCAGCCAGACCGGACGCGCAACACCGAGCACGGTGGATACAGCAACCGGGCCGAAATACCGGCTGTCGAACGACGCCGGATTGGTCACGCTCAACAGGAACAGCTCACCCGGTGCGAGGCGGCGGCAAAGCTGCAAGGATGGCAGCGGACGGCCCAGCCGGTCGGCACGCAGCACGGCGGCCGAAGGCACGCCGTCGATGCGGACGATGCCGCCCGCGATACACACCTCCTGCGGCGCGATGGCGCCGATGCGCTTGAGCAGCGGCACGCGCATCGGCAGGTAGCCGCGTTGCGCAGCCAGCACGGCGGCCTCCGCGGGCAGCGGGACGAGCACGATGCTGTCCACGGACAACGGACGTGGCAGCGAGCCGGCCCGGTGGTCGAGAGGATCGACGCGATACCAGCCGACCGCCACGCTGTCGGACGGGTTGTAGGTCAGGCGCGGCAGCGGCGATACGAAGGACGCCCAGGCCAGCGCAGCGAAGCCGCAGGCGGCCAGTGTCGTCACGACGATTCGAGCGCGCCTGCGCGAGCGAGGAAGCGGCGCCGTTCCGCTGGTGTTGGCAGATGGGCAAAGGCTCGTCATGGCAGCGCCCTCCCGGCCAGCCAGGCGGCGTGCCGCTCGGCGGTGTACGCGGGCAGCGGCAAGCGTGCAGCGAGCCGGTTGCCGAGCGTGCGCCAGTACGCGGGCGACACGTCGGCAGGCGCGATGCTTTGTGCTTCGATGGCGTCGAGCTGGGCCAGCACGGCGCGCACGGCGGGTTCGCCTTCGGCGTGCAACAGCAGGCGCGCACCCGGCAGCACGCCGGGGATGCGCTGCGCCGCGTCCAGCGGCGTGCAAGCCTGCATCACCATGAGCTGCCAGCGGATCGTGCCGTAGTCGTTGGCGTGCCAGCGGATGCGGCAGAACAACGCGCCCGGCAGGAACACCGCGACGCGCCGCCAGCGGTCAAGCCGGATGATGCGCGCCGGCTCGCCGAAGCGCAGATACAGGTCGATGCGCTGCTCAACGTAGGCGAGCGAAACGCGCGTCATAGGCGCGTTTCCGGCGCGGCCGGCGAGCACTGCAAACGATGGCGGCGCAGCCGTGGCCGCCAGAGCGGATGTGCTCATGGCAGGTTCTCCGGGCGGTTCGAGGGAAACTCGCGTTCCAGCAGTGCGCGCAGCAGTTCGGCGACGGTCACGCCTTGCGTGAACGCCGATACCTTGATGCGCGCCCGCATCGCGGGCGTCACGTCGAGGGTCAGGCGCGCGGTGTAGAGGTCGCCTTTCTGGATGCCGTCGGCATCGCCTTGGCGAACCCACGCCTCGGCGTGCGGGTTCGCCGGCGGACGTGTGCCGATACCGACACGTTTGCCGTTGCGCTGGCTCATGTCGGCCACCGCAGCAGCTCGTCGGTCAGCGCGGCGATCTCGCGTGCGGCGGCGCTGTCGGGTGCCGTTTCGCGTGCGAGCCGGCCAGCGGCCACGCTGTCGGCGAACACGATGCGCTGATGCACTTCCGAGCGCAGCGCCGGCAGCGGCTGCTCGGCGAGCGCGCCGCGCGCCTCGCGGCCGATGATGGTGGTACTGACGCGCCGGTTGACGACGAAGGCCGCGCGCAACTCAGGTCGGAATACCTGCGCCTCGCGGATCAGCGCCACCATCTCCGCCGAGGCCCACAAGTCGTAGGGGCTGGGCTGCACGGGAATCAGCACGCGCTCGGCCGCCAGCAGCGCGGAGCGCGCCAACGCGGCGATGCGCGGCGGGCCGTCGATGACGACGTGATCGGCGCGACGGGCCAGCTCCTGTGCTTCCTGGTGCAGCGTCTCGCGGGCGAGGCCCACGGCGCTGAACAGCCGTGGCAAGCCCTGCTGGCTTCTGCGCTGCGTCCAGTCCAGCGCCGAGCCTTGTGGGTCGGCATCGAGCAGGATGACCGACTGCCCGCGCATCGCCAGTTCGCCGGCGACATGCGTGGCGAGCGTGGTCTTGCCGACGCCGCCTTTCTGGTTGAGCACCGCGACGATCATGGCGCGGCCCTCCATGTTGGAAAGCCGGGCTTTGGCTGTTGCGTGTGGTGCCGTCTCGCGGTTATCCACCGAAACGGCGCGCTCCTATCAATAGTTAGAGCTTTTAAGTTAGGGAAGTTAGAGGATGACGAAACCCGCGCCAGTATTGGCTTTCCAGCGATTTCGCACGCCTGATAGCACGATAGGGACACGCCCGATAGCACGATACCCAGCACGCCTGATAGCACGAGGCCGTCCACACGTTGTCCCCGAGTTATCCCCGTGCCGTGGACGGCACTGGCCGGAACGTCAATAGTTCCTCGTTTGTGTCGAGCATCCGCTCGATGCCCAGCACATAGCCGGGCAACGACTGCCGCGCGACCAGCGCGCGCAGGTCGCAGGCGAAGTCGTAGGGCTTCGCCGTGCTGCCTGACTTGCGGTGCAAGTGCCGGAAGTCGAATTGCCAGCCCCCAGGCTGCTTGCCGCCGTGCTTGCGCACCAGGCGGTACAGCCATCGCTCGATGCCGCCGGTGAGCCGGAAATACGCCGGGTCGATGGTCAGCACCAGGGCGGCGTCGAGCACGCCGGCATAGAACCAGTCCGGCAGGATCAGCTCGATGCCCAGCGGCGTGCCGTGGGCGTCGGCCAGTTCCTTCCATTCGTTGATCCACGAGAAGCGATGCAGCCGCCGCCCGGTCATCTCGCGGATGGAAGTCGCCACCGTGGTCGATTGCAGCCGGTCGAGCGCGGCCTTGAGGCGCTGGTAGTCGCGCAGCGATACTCCGCGTCCGATGAAGCGCAGGATCTCGTAGGGCGTGGCCTGCATCAGCCGCGACGGGCGCAAGCCCGCGTCGCGTGCTTCCACGATCTGCGAAGCCGCCCAAATCAGCACGTCCGCGTCCCAAATGGTCGCTATGCCGTGCTCCTGCGTGCCCTCTACGCGGATCGTGACGTTGCCGCTGCGGAAGTCGATCGGCGCCGTGCGCCGCGACTTCGCCAGAGAGAAGAACGGATACGCCATCAAGTCCTGGGCATCGCGCGGCACCATGTCGCCCGGCAAGGCGCGGAACAGGTCGAGCTGTTCCCGCTCCCGCGATGGGCTGGACATAGCGACGGCCACCGGCGAGCCACCAATCAGCGCGCACGGCTGTCGGCCGAGTGATGCTCGGCGTATTCGGGATCGGACGTGGTTTCGTAGCTGCGCTGGTCGGCCCAGGCATCGAGGTCGGCCACCGCGTACATGACGCGGCGGCCGAACTTGCGAAACTTCGGCCCATTGCCGATCACGCGCTGCTTTTCGAGCGTACGCGGCGAAAGCCGCAGGTACTCGGCGGCTTCGTCGTTGGTGAGATAGCGTTGGGGTTGTGCAAGCGTGGTGGCGGGTGCGGCGGCAGGCCGCAAGGGAGCGGGACGCATCGGATGAACCTCCATCTGGCAAGGACGCCGGCAGCACGAGCGCAGCCGGATGGAGTCAGTCTCAAGATAGCGATGCGTTGCGCAGAGGGTCGTTTTGCGGTGCAGGCAAAACGACCCTGTGCAGGTCAATCGAGCTGTGCAAGGCGGCGGTAGCCGCCGCGCATCAGCGTTTGGCCGCGCCGCACGAGGCGGCGCACGCGCGAGCGCAGGCCACCGTCGGCATACCAACCGGCGGCCACGGCTTCGGTGCCGAACAGCCCTTCGGCGATTTCGCGCAAGGACGCGCCCGCGAGGGTCGCGTCGAGCGCCTGCAAGGTGTGCAGTTCCAGCAGCGCGGCGGGTGTGGGCCGCGCACGGGCCGCTGCCGCAGGCGCGGCCGTCGCATTCAGCGTCGCCAGCTTGTCCAACTCGGCCGTTATCGTGCGATGGCTTGCGCAAGGCACGGCGCCCGCGCGAACGGCATAGACGTAGGCAAGACCGTCGACCAAGCCCGGCGCCAGTGCGAGCCTCACGCAGCAGCCGGGCCAGCGCGCCGTCAGTAAGAGGCGCTTGCCGTCGTGAACCAGGTGTTTGTGACCGGGGATGCACCAGAACTCGAAGGCGTGTGCTTGCAGCGGTGGGTCGGCATCAGGGTAGAGCTGGAGCACGGCGGCATGGTCAGGGAACCAGGCTGGATGCGCGTCACGCGCATCCAGCGTCGGGTCTTCCAGCAGGCGCAGCCCCCAGGCGTGCGCGGCCTCCGGCTGCTGGCGACGGCGCAGCCAGTCGCGCCGGTAGTTGGGATGGCGGCGCAGATACTCCCAGGCGAGTGCGGGACCGTCCAGGTGCAACGAATAGAGATACGCAGCGGTGGGATACCAAGAATCGACGCTTCGATCGGCCATGATGCGACCTCCCTGTTGGCAGGAGCGTCGCCACGGACATTGAAATGCAGGGGCTACGGCATCATCGGCATTTCGTCATCGAAGAGGAATAAGCTGGCAAGTAGTCAAGACCGATTGGCTCCGAAGCCTTGCATGGATCGTCCTAGTGCGACGGTTGCGCAGCTCGGGAACGGCGCGCAGCATCGGATACCCTGCCGCAAGCTGCGCCGTACATCATGTCTCTTTCGGTCAAGCTCGCACTCGCCTGGTGCAAGAGTTCTCATTCAGACCGAAGCCGTCTTACACGAGATCGAGAAAGACACAATACGCCCCGGTCAATCCGGGATGGAGCCGTCGCGCTGCGCGAGTTGCACGTACTCCGATAGCGGCCGGGTGGCGCGGAAATACAGGTCGCGCCGGATGGGCCGCTGACGCGGCCCGACGATGCCAGCCAGATCGGACAGCTTGACCGTCCCCAGCGTCGGCATTCCGATGCCGAGGTCGATCAAGCCCCAGGCGGTATCACCATCGGCGGGATCGAGCGCAACCAGCAGCCAGGTCGCGTGCGCGTCCGGCGTGAACAGCCGCACGACAGGCAACGGGTCGATGCTATGGCCGGCCGCGCGCGCCTTCCCGGCCGCGAGCAGTTGCGTACGTTGTTCGGTGGTAAGAAGTGGCTGGTTCACGGGTTGAAATCCCACGAAGCCGAAAATGCATGAATACGCTTTGCCACCAAGGCGCGTAAGCGTCGAAGCGAATGCGTGCTTTCATGCGAAAACACGAAGTCGCAAGCGACTGAATCCGGACATGCTCGGAAACACAGAAGCGGCATTGCGCAGATCAGGAAAAGCACGAAGGCGGCTCCCTGGTTCTGACGGAATCCGTCGATACGGATTTCCGTAAAGTCACGAAGAAGGAAAACAACAACGCCAAATGAACACTATAGATTGTAGCCCTATAGGGCGCAATGGGCTGTCATCTTGGTTTTTCAGGGGAAACCATAGGTGGCGGCGAAGCACTCATTGGCGACGGCGATACGGACGGTCAGGAAAGCGCGCGGCTTGAGCCAGGAAGCGTTCTCCGACGTGTCCAGCCGTACCTACATGAGTTCGCTGGAGCGCGACCAGAAAAGTCCGACCGTACACAAGCTGACCGAGCTGTGCGAGGTCATGGACGTGCATCCGCTCACGTTGCTGACGCTGGCCTATGCCGGCGACAGCACGCGCAAGGCCGATCAGCTTCTGGCGCAGGTGCGCCAGGAGCTTGAGGCGGTGTTGAAGAAACGCGACACGCCGTAGGCGCGTGCGTGCCGTGCTGCGCCAGCAGCACGGCGCCCCGCCGCGATGGGCGGGGCGCGGCGGGTGGCCGTCAGGCCGCCTTGGGCTTGCTGCGCGACCAGATCAGGTCGTGCGTGCCGTTCTCGTTCTCGATCAGGCGGGCATAGACCGTCGCCGGGAACGAAGGATCGTCGAGGGTCACGGACAGGTAATCCCGCCCGGCCTCGCTGGTCTTCTTCCACGCCGCGCCGAAGTCATTGCCGGCCGCCTGAAGGCGGAAGTCGGGGGCGTTCTCGGTGTCGCCCTTGTCGTTGGGAATCAGCTTGACCTTGACGTTCAGGGTCAGGGTGCGGAGCTGGCCGGTGAAGCCGTCTTTCTCTGCGGTGAAGGTGCCGATGTTAGCCATGATGTTTCTCCTTTCGGGTTGAACAAGGTCGCGCCAGTGCGTCCTTGTTGTGATCCGGCCGGCGGGGGATGGGCTGGCCGCACCGCGCAGCGGTCGCAACACCGTGGAGAACCTGGAAGCGAAAAGAATTTGTCCCGCGAGGAAGCCGCGCAGCGGCGGGGAAATTGTTTTCGCTGGAAGGTTGCGGCCATGAAGCCCAAGGCGCAGCCGTTCCCTCGCCAGGATTCACGACAAGCCAAGGACGCACGGGCCGCCCGCTCCCGAATGGAGACGTGGCCGACTCGGCATCCCCGCGTGACGGCTTCACCGGCTTGCGCCCTGACGCGGGCAAGGCCAACACCCCAACGACGAGCGAGAACGCTCCTTGCCGCAGATTGCGACGACGGGCTTGAGGCGTGGCGTGGATGCTCCATAGCGAGGCCGGGTGGCGTGTCGGTGAACCGTCCTTCGTGACGTACAGGCGCGAACCGCCAGCGTCGAGGACGACACGTTTTGGCACAACCTGCCGCAGCAAGCCGGGGCGTAGCCCCACAAGCCCCGCCCATTGCGGCGGGGCGCCATCGAAACCTTGCCCGCGCCAGCGGGCACCGATCGCCGTACCGCGTGCAAGGCACTTGCACGTCCGCCACGTCGCCGCCTGGTCGAAGGCGGCGACGTGGCGATTTTGCTTTGGACGCTGGAACCGGGCGCGGCCACCGCCGCGCCCGGATTTTCGACCACCGGCCCCAAGGCGGAACGGCTTGGGGCCGGTGCTGCTCGTTATTCCTTGGTTTCGATGATCCACCACACGGCACGCGGCAAGGCGTGGCCTGTGATGGGATGCAAGTCGGTCAGGTCGGCGCAGGCTGTCCAGCCGGGGGGGGGCGGTAGCCGCGCACGTCGCCTTCGCCGTGCCAGCGGCGAGCGCGTACCGTGCCGGGCGCATAGGTCGCCGCCATGCGCGGGCGGCTGGTGGTGGTGCGGGTCATGGGGGCTTCTCCTTCAAGCGAAGCGCCCCGGTCGAGGCCGGGGCGCTTGCCTTCGGCGCGGGTCAAGCGGCCAGTGCCTCGGCGGGTTCATCCGCCATTGCCTCGGCATCCTCCGGGGCATCCTGCGCCTGCGTTTCCTGCGGCGCAGCTTCCGGGCTTTCGGTCTTGAAGATGGCAGGCATCCAGCCGGTGCCGTCCGCCAGCCGTTCGGCTTCGCTGGCAATGTCCGCCTTCTTCAACTTCGCCAGTCGAGTAGCGTGCGACGGTGCGAACTCGCCCACGGCTTCCAGAATCGCGGCCTTCGGCACATGCTGGAAATACCCGTCTGCGGTGGGCTGCCACCATGCCGCCATGTCCAGTCCCACGGCCTGCGCCAGTTCCGCGCCGGGCTGGTGCTGCGTGGCGCGAGGCGTCACCACGTCCACCGTGGAAGCCACGCACACGGCCAGCAGCCGCACCAGTTCGTCTTGCGGCTTCGCCAGCAGCACGGCGAACAGTTCGGCGCTGTCCTGCGGCAGCGCTTCGCCCGCGACCTGCTGCAATTCGCGCAGGGCCACGGCAGCGGGTGACTCGGGCCAGTCGGGGGCCATGCCTTCCAGCCGGTCTTGCACTTTCATGCTCACGCCTAGCGGCAAGTCGTGGCCGTAGTGGCTGTCCTGCAAGATGGTCTGCACCATGCCATGCACCAGTGCGGCCAGCGCGACTTGCGGATGCCGGGCGACTTCGATTTGCAGCGCGGCGGTGCGGTGTGCGCTCAACCGCTGCGCCAGCCGGTCGGACAGGCTCGCGGCTTTGGGCTGCTCGGCGTCCTCGCCTTCGTCGTCGTTCCCGGCTTCGCCTTCCGCGCCGCCGAAACCCTGCCGCAAGCGTTCCAGCGTGCGCAGCGCCTTGGCTTCGGCTTCGCGCAGCAGCCCGCGATGAATCACGGCTGCGCCGCTGCGGTCGAGCGTGACGATGGCACCGGCCACGGCGCGCACGTCCGGGGCGTAGCCCTGCAAGGTTTCCTCCACGGTTTGCAGTTCTCCGGCGACCTGTTCGCGGCGCGGTTCCAGCGCCTCGGTCTTGTCCTCGTCCTCGGCGTCGTAGGCTTCTTCCAGTTCGGCGTCGATCTTGTCGAGGCGGGTTTGCAGCGCGGCGATGCGGCGGGCTTCGCGGGCGCTCGGTTCGCGGCGCTGGCGCGGCGCGTTCTGGAACGCCTGCCGCTCGGCGTAGCTCATGTGCGTCACGGCTTCGACCCACGCCCAACCCTCGGTGCGCACGTCCCCGGCCAGCGCATCCAGCTTGCCGCGCACCAGCGTTTCCAGCAGCGCGGCGTCGGTCAGGTAGGTTCCGGCATCGCCTTCCGCGAACAGGTCGCGGCGGATGCCGCCGCCCGCCGCCGTGTAGGTGTCCAGCCCGGCGAAGCGCACCAGCGGATGCGTGGCGTCGATTTCGCGCTCGGTCAGGCGTTCGCGCAGCGCGGATGCGCCACGCTGCCATTCGGGCGCTCCATAGAACGCGGCTTCCTGCGCAGCGTGGTCGTCGGTGATGGTCAGGGCCATCAACTGTTCCAGCGTGACGGCTCCGGCCCGGTAGTCGGCCAGCAGGCGCGGCGAGACGTTGGCCAGCTTCAAGCGGCGCTGCACCACCAGCGGGGACACGCCGAAGTCGGCAGCAATGTCTTCGATGGGACGGCCTTCCTTGACCAGTGCGGCGAACGCCTCGAACTGGTCGGCCGGGTGCATCTGCTCGCGCAGCAGGTTTTCCGCGAGGCTGACGGTACGGGCCGAAGCGTCGGGCACCAGCAGGCAAGGCACCTCAAAGTCGGCGGCGATGCGCTTCTTCTTCGCCAACAGCTTCAACGCGGTCAGTCGGCGGTCGCCGGCCACCACTTCGTATTGCTCGCCATCGGCGGCAAGGATCACGACGAGATTTTGCAGCAGGCCGATGCGGGCGATGCTCGCGGCCAGTTCGGGGATGGACATGCGCGAGGTCGTCCGCGCGTTGCGTTTGGAGCGGCGCGGCAGCAACTGCGAGAGCGGAACCAGAATCAGGTTCTTGGTCGGGTCGGCCACTTCCAGCGGCGCGGCGGCTTCGACGGCACGGGCTTCGGTTTGGGTAACGGCGTTCATGGTGATAACTCCTAGCGGTTGGGATGCAGCAGCGAGAGAAGCGGCAAGGGCTGCTGCCTGCCCCTGCCGCGTGGGGGTTCAGGCTTTCAACTGGCGCATGCCATCGGCCAGCAGCCACAGGGCGCGGTTCAGGCGCACGTTCTGGTCGATGCCCTGCACGGGGCGCGTGCGCTGGCGGCGTCCGTTGGCGCTGCGGCCCATCAGTCCGCCTTGCGTCAAGTTCTCTTGCGTTCGGTTGAACACGCTCCACAGATCGGGGCGGCGGTCATCGAACCGGCGCGGGGCCAGCACTTGGCTTTCCGTGATCGGCGCGGGCTTGTCCGGGTCGTCGTACTTGAGGGCGAGCGCGGCGCGGGCGAAGACTTCGGCCTCGCCGTTGTCCAGCGTGATGGCCTGCATGGCATCGCGGGAGGCTTGCGCACGCTCGAAGCCGTGCAAGACTTCATACGCGCCTTCGATGACGTGCCCGGCTACGTCGCCTTTGTGGTGCACGCGCACGTCCGCCACGGTGTCGCCGCAGACCAAGCCGTTGCAGCACACGAAGCGGAACATGCCCGCCAGCATCTGGTAGCTGCTGGTGCCGTCGTGCGAGTTCAGCAGAATGATTTCGTTGGCGGTGCTGCCGTCGATCTGGCTGGCATGGCGCAGCCGGATCATGTGTTTCGTGTGCGCGCGCTTGCCTTCGTCGCGCACGCGGGTCTGGCAGACCATGAAGGGTTGAAAACCTTCCTTGCGAAGCTCGGTCAGCACGGCGGCGGTGGGGATGTAGCTGTACCGCGCGGAACGGCTGTCGTGCTTGTCCTCGGCAAAGATGGAGGGGGCCACGCGGTGTATCTGGTCATCCGACAAGGGATGATCGGCGCGCAGCATGGGGGAGCGGGAAGCGAAACGGGATGCGAGTTGCATGGTGGTTACTCCTGACAAAGTTGCTGTTGAAGGCCCCACCGGATTCCTAGATTCGGAGCCCGCCTTTCGGCTTCTCCGGTGGGTCGGCGCGGAGACCTGGGCCGGCCTCGTTGCCACCGTCTTTCCTGAGTTCATCGCCCGCGACGGTCAGGAGCGCGCGAACGGGTGCGGTCAAGGAAACAAGCGACGGGTTGGTGCGGCCCGCAGCGCAGCGAGGACACGGCCCGGCGCGCCTTGACGGCACACGGGCGCGGGCTACGGTCGCGGAAAGGTGATGAAGTCAGGGGAGACGGCTGGACAAGGCAACGGCCACAGCGTTGGCGCAGATCCCACGCAAGTGAAGCGCGCAGCGCCGCAGGCGCGAAGGCCGATCAGGTGCAACCTGTTCGGCAGCCTTTCAGGGGCGCCAAGCCACGCGCGGCGGGGATCGGCTGCAAGCCGTTCCCCTGGAGTGCAAGCGCAGCGCGCAGGCCCGCGAGGGCCGAAGAACACGACACCAGGCGCAGCAGAAAAAAAGCGCCGCCCCCGCGATCGGCGGAAGCGACGCTTTGAGATTTACATCGAGCGATCAACTCGACGCCGGCGACACCATCGCCTGAATGCGCTCGATGATGCCGGGTTCGACGAAGACGCAAACCTGATCGGCCGCGAGCTGCACATTGAACATGGCGGCGAAGGTTTTGCGTTTCAGGTGCGCCAGGCGGCCCGTGCGATACGCCTCACTCGGCTTCAAGCGATCCGCGCCCGACGGCTTGCCGCTGCGCTCAGGGTCGCATTCGACCAGCGCGACGAAGCCCTCGTCGAACAGCTTCTGGTGTTCGGCGCACAGGCCCCAGCCCGTCGTCGTGTAGCGCTCCATGCTCGCGCGCAGGTGCTTGTCGAGCAGGATGCTGCCGGTATCAAAAGGAGTGCCGCAGACCAGGCAGACACGGCGTTCCAGCGAAACATGCGATTTGTCGTTCATGATGACGATCTCCGGTTGCTCGGGCGGAATTGCCCGGAACCGGCGCCAGCACGGCGCAGCGCAAGCAGTCAGGGGTCGCAGACGGCCGCGGCCGCAAGCGTGCAAGGCACGCGCAGCCCTTGACGGCGCGAACGCCGTGGTACGGTGAAGGGAACAGCAAGACCGCCCATCCACCGCCACGAGGGCACGGACAGGCAAGCGGAGCGCGCAGGCCCTCAAGGGCCGGAGGCGTCAGGGATCAAAGCCGGATGGCCGCGATTCGGCACGAAGCGCGGGGCGCAGCCCGCGAGCCCGACGGCGGCACGCCGGGACGCAATGATTCGCCCCTTGAATATCCTTTGGAGAGAACCACAAGCGACATTTATAGTTGTGATCTGTCGGCCGACTGTCGGGTTGCTGTCGTGTTGCCGTTGTTCCTGGCTCCCCATACTTCACCATGTCTACTGACAACGATGGAGCCACCCATGAACGCTACAGAATCTGCCCAACAAACCCGTCTGCTGACGCCGGCCGAACTGGCCGCTTGCATCAAGCTGTTCCGTGAGATGCGGCAATGGTCACAGGAGCAACTGGCCGCCATTTCCGGCCTCAACGTGCGGACGATCCAGCGAGTCGAACAAGGTTTGTCCGCTAGTCTTGATACGCGCCGCGCCCTTGCCAACGCGTTCGAGTTCGAGGACATCGACGCTCTCAACAAACCGTTCACTATCCCGACGGACGAGGAATTCAAAGCGGCGAAAGAGAAGTTCGACCGGGAGCACGTTACCCTGACGGCCATCCCGCTGACGACCGGCAAGCAGTTGGCCAGGTTGGCCGAGTCCTGCACGATGGACTTGTCAGAGCCAGCCTTCGAGCTGACCCGCGAAGCGGACGAGGCATTCGCCATGCTGGTGGATTACTTCCGTGAGTACCGGGACTGCGCCGATGTCTACAACGAAACACAGAAGTTCGACGTGTACGACGAGATGCAATCCCACATCGACGCGCTCCAGGCGCTCGGTGTCTCACTGCGCTACGCCACGCGCAAGGTACAAGTGAAGTGGGGATCAGACCCGGACAGCAAGCCGATGGCCGCCACGGTGCTGTATGTGGTCGGCTTTCCGCTCGGCAAGGAACCCGAGCAGTTTGCAACGCCAAAATCTGCCGGCATCCGTCTGTAGCTGGGCAAGCGCAGCGCGCAGGCCCTCAAGGGCTGGAGGCGTCAGGGATCAAAGCCGGATAGCCGCGATTCCGCGCGAAGCTCCGGGGCACGGTCTGCGAGCCCGACGGCGGCACGCCGGGACGCAATGATTGGCGACAGCAGCATCACGTGGTATCGTCTGAGGTGGTTGCCGTCACCTGCCGCACGCGCCCTTCGGGGTACGACGAAGACGGAGCATTCAGAGCCTCACCCAATCCATGTTTGATCCCTTGGGCGGCCCGCAAAGCGTGCTCCGGCTCGACGCCCGACGGAGATCAATATGGACACCCAACAGCTCAAGGTGTTCGCGGAGCGCTTGCGCGCCTACCTCGAACGCCACAACCTCACCCTCAAACACGGCCAGACGCTCGATCTGATCGCAGCCATCCCCGGCCTGCGCAACTGGCCCGAAGTCAACGCCTTCCCTGCACGGGTATCTGCTGCGCAATGGGACAGCCACTCGGCCGACCGACTCGTCAAACGCATCGGGAAACTGCATGCGCTGATCCTGCCGGTCGATGAACTGCACCGGGCGCTGGATCCGATGAGCGCCAACGTCCTGAAGGTCTGGCCCGATGGTCCCGTGCCCGGCGTGTATGTGACGACTTCGCAGGAGGCCATCGACGCGGCCATCGCCAAGTACGAAGCCGCCACCGACGGCGCGCTGCTCTACGCAGAGGACGCCGGCCGTTCTTCGGACGCTGCCATCGACCTGGGCGAGCACGGTCTGTTCTCGCGCGGCATGGATCGACTGCCCAGCGGCACGCTAGTCGTAGTCGGCCCCGTGCCGCTGACGCAGGAATCCTGGAGCGACAACAAGGACCGCCTGAACACCGCCGCCAATCTCGCCCACTCGTCCTCACTGCGCGTCGTTGTCCTGGCGGAGACGCCGCTGCCCGAGAATCTGCACAGCGACATCGACCTGCTGCTGCGGCCCGACGATGAAGGTCTCGACAGCGAACCCGTTGACGTGCTCGGCATTGTTACCGAGTCGGGCGATCTCCAAGTGGTGCAGCCGTTCGTTCAGCGCCGCGCGGCGCCGGCAGCGCAGCACTTCACGACCACCCAGCGTTTGCCGCAAGTGCTCGAAGATGCACTGCGACTGGCGGTGACAAAGCGCCCCTATGGGATCATCGTGCTCGGCATCACGCCTGGCGATACACAGCGCAAGGCGCTGGTCGAAGCGGTGTTGCCGCTGACCGAACACGCGGGACCAGCCGTTCGCATACAGCCGACGTTCCGCCCTGGCTACGGCAAAGACGATACCCCGTTGTCGCCGCATTTCGAGGGGCTTCCAGTCTTCCCTTCCATCGAGAGTGCCTATGCGCATGGCTACCGCCGCATGGTGATCGAGTCCTCCCACCACGGTGCCGGCGAAGCAATCGCTCGGCATGCGCATGAGGTGTGCTTCTTGATTCGCTCCTTCTCGACCGAAGTTGCTGGCGCCTGGATGAGCAGCCTGCCGGCTCAGATCGACAAGCCCAATGCGCTCGATGTCGTCACGGCTGTCCTGTGCGCCGCCGACGTGCCGGCCAAAGCGGAGACAGTGACGATCTGCGATGCCTTTGTCGGCGGTGCGTCACCGGCACCTACGGATGATGACATCGACAGGCTGGCGGAACACATGGAGGCACATCGCGCTGTGCGGTGGCAGGAGCAGTTGGACGCATTGTTGGTCGCCCGAAAAGTGACACCCGCGCAAGTCAAGAAGGCCCTGCGTCGCCACAACGTGGACGACTACTTGGCCTCACGCAAAGCGGCACAGGTGTAGCGCGTAGCAGAAATGACAAGGGGCCGACAGCGGCGTTGCAAGCCGCTGGACGGCCCCACAACAACAAAGGACGTAGACAACAATGAAGGCCCATCCATTTACTCGCCCCACCATTGTCGCCGCGGTCGAATTTCTCGGGCAAATGCTGACGCAGGCGAAGTTCGATCAACTCGCGGTGCGGCTGGGGCTGGACGATGAAATCCCCCAAGGAACGGCAAAGAGCGTGACCGCGAAGAGTGCTTTGCTGGCGCGCATTGTCAACCAACGCGCGACGCAGATCGTCAGCACCTTGGACGGGCCTGTGACTCTGGCCGAAGCTGCGGTACGCGAAGGGGTTGGAATGACCGTGCCACAGTACGCGAAGGCCGAGCAGGAGCGTTTTCTTCGGGGGTTGGCGCTCGACGGCTACGTTGTCTCCTGGGATGGGGACGCACGAACGCCATTGCTGCGCGCAGCGCTGCCTGGCGAAGTGGATCTTCCTGCGGCCGATGACGAAGTTCACCAATTGCTGAAGCAGTTCGGATTCAACGTGCCGCTGGGGCACTTAGACCAAGCCATCGACGCGCACACGCGCGGCGACTGGGCAGCGGCGAACAGCCAGATACGCACGTTTCTGGAAGGCTTGCTCAGCGACATCGCCTCGCACATTGATCCGCAGAAGTCTGCCGAGCTGGCTTCGAGCGAGAACCGCCGCGCCTGGCTGGCGGAGCGCGGTTTCCTGTCGAGCAGCAGGAATGAATGGACCAACGATGGAAAGAACTATTTGAACGGCTTGTTCAAGATGCTGCATACCGATGGCTCGCACCCCGGCCTCTCGGACGAAGATCACAGTACGTTCCGACTGCACCTTGGACTTATCACTGGCCGGACGTTGCTTCGCCGCCTTAACAACGGTCGCTGAACCGCAGCCCTCTCAACAACCCGCGGATGGCCGCGATTCGACAAGAAGCGCGGGGCGCCAAGACGCACATTTATCGCTGGCGAGTTTTGGGATGAATTGCCGTGCGAGATTCCAGCAGACGCCGCGTGTTCTCCAATTCCTTTTGCAACAGTTCGGCATCCGGCAACACGGTTCGATAGTTTGCTGCCATGACCTTGCTGGGCAATCCTTCCAGTGCATACCGCGCCAAAGCATGGCCCTTGTCCGCGCACAGGATCAGACCCACGGGCGGATTCTCGCCCTGAAACGTCCAGTGCTCCTTCGCATAGTTGCAGTACAAGTGCATCTGGCCCACGTCGGCATGCGTCAAGGCACCGAGCTTCAAGTCGATGATGACGAGGCAGCGCAAACGCCGATGGAAGAACAGCAGATCGACCCGATACCAGGCCTGGTCGATGCGCAACCGCCGCTGTCGCCCAACGAACGCGAAGCCCTCGCCGAGTTCGAGCAGGAAGTCTTGCAGCCGATGAATCAGGGCCTGTTCAAGATCGGACTCCGAATACTCGTCCTTGAGGTCCAGAAACTCCAGCACATACGGGTCTTTGATCGCGTCGTCGGGCGTGACGACATCTTCCGGCTTCGGCACGGCGCCTTTGACCAGCATCGCCGTCTTGTTCTTCGACAGCGCCGTGCGTTCGTAGAACTGACTGCCGATCTGCCGGTCGAGCTGACGCACGCTCCAGCCACCGCGCAGCGCCTCGGCTTCATAGAACTGGCGGGCGTGGGCGTCCTTGACCGACAGCAACCGCACGTAGGCCGACCACGGCAGCGTGAAGACCTGCGCCAGCTCGTCGAGTCGCCAGGGTCGCGCCGGCGCCATCGGCACCGGGGAAGATTCGCTAGACACTGTCTGGCGAATTGGCCAGGTTAGGAAGAACGACCGCATCTGCTGCAAGTTCGGGCGGCTGAATCCGCGCCCGAACTGCGCGGTCAAGTCAGCAGACAGCCGCTCAATCAACTGTTCGCCGTAACCGGCGCGCCGCTTGCCCTGTTGCTCGGCTTCGACGATGCGGCGGCCGATTTCCCAATAGCTCGCCGTCATCAGCGCATTGACGCTGCGCGCCGCCGCGTGCCGCGCGGCATCGAGCAGTTCGACGATGCCGCTGTGGATGCCGGCATAGCCGGCCGGTATGGCGGCGGGGGTTTTCCCCACCGCCGCGAGTGTCTTCTTGGTCATGCCGCCACCTCCGTAGAGCACGAGGCGCCGGTAATCGTCTTGCGCCGGTTCGCCACCAGCTCGGCCGCCTTGCGCACCGGATCATCCTCGGTGTGGACGTAGCGCATGAACATCACCACGGTCTTGTGCGCCGTCAGTGCCATGCCGACCTTCACCGGGATACCCGAGTTGGCAATGTCGGTCGCCGAGCGATGGCGGATGCCGTGCGTACCCACGTGCGTCGCGCCCGCCGCCTTGAGCGCGCGGCACCATCCGCCGTAATACTCGCCCGTGGTCAGGTGTTGCCCCGGATGGCGTGGCGACGGCAGCACGTAGCGAGCGCCTTCTTCGCGCGGCGCCATCGAGAGCAGCCGGTAGGCTTCCTCGCTCATGGGCTTGGACATGCCGCCGGTCTTGCTGTCGGGCCAGACGACGCGACGGTTTTCCAGATCGACCCATTCCCATTCGAGCGTGACGATTTCGGAGCGGCGGCCAGCGAACTCGAATTGCAGGCGGATCGCCAGAGGGATGACGTAGTTCTCCGACCCTTCGGCCTCGATCTTGTCGAGCTGCCGGAACAGCTTGCCCATGTCCTCGTCGCTGATGAGGTGGGTTGACTTACCGGCAGGGAACATCGGGACATGACGGCAAGGATTGGTGCCGTCCGGGCGGAAGCCCCACACTTCGGCCAGGTTGAACATCTTGCGCAAGACGCTGAAGACCTTGTTCGCTTCGGTCGGCTTGTACGAGAGCTTTTCCATCAGCCCCGCGATGTCGGGCCGCTTCACGTCCTGAACCTTCCTGCGCCCCAGGAGCGGAATGATGTTGCGGTTGATGACGCCTTGATAGCCGACGCGGGTGCTGGGCTTGTTGCGCTTCTTGGAGTAGTCCTCCATGAACTTCTTGCACAACTCTTCAACGGTGGGTGCTTTGCGCGCCTCGGCTTTGGCAGCGCCGGGATCACCGCCCCGGCGAACCTCGGCCAGCCAGTTCTGCGCCAGCGAGCGGGCTTGTTCGACGGTCAGTTCTCCGTACATGCCCAACGCCGGCTTGCGCCGCTCGCCGGCATTCGTGCGGTACTGGAGCATGAAGACCTTGCGACCGGCCGGTGTAATCTTGCACAGGAAGCCGGGAACGAGGGTGTCGCGCAGCTCGATGGCTTGCGCTTCGGGTTTTGCCGCATCGACTGCGGACTTGGTGAGCTTGATCTTGGCCATAGCTGACTCCTTGGAAAGACCCGTTTCCAGGAGCCTGTCAGGAGCCAAGCGGTTGGAAGCCGGGTCAAGTTTGAGAAAGCACCGGCATAGGATGAACTCGCGTAAGCTCTTGATAAACCTGCCACAACGAGCTGTGGCGTAGTCCAGCGAAGTTCGGTGCTGGAGTCATGCTGAAATAAAAAA
>NZ_JACARN010000109.1:0-9426 GCF_013386605.1 Pseudomonas sp. IPO3749
GCAAGCCCGCTCCCACAGGTTTAATCGGTGGAGAATTTGAAGACGGTGTTCTGGGTATAGGTCTGCCCTGGATTCAGGCGGGTAGACGCGAACTTCGGCTGATTAGGCGCATCCGGGAAATGCTGGGTCTCCAACGTAAACCCGCTCCAGTGCTGATAGGTCATCCCAGCCTTGCCCTTCACCGACCCATCCAGGAAGTTGCTGGTATAAAACTGCACCCCAGGCTCCGTGGTAAACAGCTGCAAGCGTCGGCCCGACTCAGGATCATGCACTTCAACCGCAAGCTGCTTTACATCACCTTTGTTATCCAGCGCCCAGTTGAAGTCAAACCCACCCTGTTTCGGCTCGGCAAACTTGAGCTGCGGGTGATCCTCCTTGATGTGCTGGCCGATGGGTGTCGGTGTCAGGAAGTCCATCGGCGTGCCCTTGACGGGTGCCAGTTCGCCGGTAGGGATCAAGGTGGCATTCACCGGCGTGTAATGGCTGGCGTGCAACGTGGCAACCTGCTTGAGAATGTCGCCATTGCCCGCGCCGGCCAGGTTGAAGTAGCTGTGGTTGGTGAGGTTGAGCACCGTGGGTTTGTCCGTGGTGGCGGTGTAGTCGATGTGCAGTTCATTGTTGTCGTTGAGGCTATAGGTGACCTCGGTCTTCAGGTTGCCGGGGAAGCCCATTTCACCGTCCTTGGACAGGTAGGTGAGGGTCACGCCCACCGAGTCCTTGGCCTTGACGGGCGTGGCTTTCCATACTTGCTTGTCGAAGCCCTGGGCGCCGCCATGCAGCGAGTTGGGGCCGTCGTTGAGCGGCACCTGGTAGCGTTTGCCGTCGAGCTCAAAAGCGCCACCGGCCAGACGATTGCCGAAGCGCCCGATGGTCGCGCCGAAAAATGCGGTGCCGCTTTGATAGCCCTGCACGTCGTCGAAGCCCAGCACCACGTC
Organism: Pseudomonas sp. IPO3749; assembly: GCF_013386605.1. Lineage (NCBI taxonomy): Bacteria > Pseudomonadati > Pseudomonadota > Gammaproteobacteria > Pseudomonadales > Pseudomonadaceae > Pseudomonas > Pseudomonas sp. IPO3749. The sequence goes on from NZ_JACARN010000109.1 coordinate 936, forward strand.
CTCGACCTTGCCGTGTTTGTCCGGCACCTTGAGCGACTGCAGCACGCCGCCATAGGTGATCACCGTGGCTTGCATGCCGTGGCTGTTGCGCAGGATGTACTGTTCGACGGCAGTGCCGTCATTGGTTTTACCGAAGGGTTTGTGTTCGCTGGTGAGGCCTGCGGCCTGGGCGCCGCCGCTGGCGATCAGCATGGACATCGCCAGGCCCGACAGCAGGTATCGAGGGTGCTTCATGATCGAACTTCCTTTTGTTGTTTTGAGTGGAATAGTTCTACTAATGTGCGATATTTTGTCGATAGAGCAGCGAATTTATAGCCTTTAACGCCATTTTTGCAAAATAAAATAAGACTAATTAAGCGAGGCAAGCTTTCATGACGACCCAGCACGCTGTTTACCCCGACCTCGAAGGCAAGACGGTCCTGATCTCTGGAGGCGCCTCGGGCATTGGCGAATTCATGGTGCGCGCCTTCGCCGCCCAGGGTGCCAAGGTCGGCTTTGTCGACCGCGCGCAAAGCCAGGGCGAACGCTTGGCGGCGCTGCTGAGTTCGCGCGGGCACACCGTGGAATTCGTGAACTGCGACATCACCGACGAGATCGCCTACAAGGCCGCCATCACGCGCTTCGAGCATTCCTTGGGACCGATCACCGTGCTGGTGAACAACGCCGCCAATGACGTGCGTCACAGCCTGGAAGAAGTCGACTCGGAAATGTTCGATCGACTGATTTCCGTTAACCTCAAACACGCCTTTTTTGCCGCCAAGGCCGTGGTGCCGATGATGAAAAACGCGGGCGGCGGGGCGATCATCAACCTCGGCTCCGTCGGCTGGATGATGGCTTCCTCCGGCTACCCGGTGTACGCCGCCAGCAAGGCCGCCGCCCACGGCATGACCCGCGCCCTGGCCCGGGAGCTGGGGCCGAGCCGGATCCGCGTGAATACGCTGGTGCCGGGTTGGGTCATGACGGAAAAACAATTGGCGATGTGGGTCGACGATGCGGCCAAGGAACTGATCAGCCGCAGCCAGTGCCTGCCGGGCAGTGTGCTGCCGGAACACATCGCCAATATGGCGCTGTTTCTCGCCTCCGATGCCTCGGCGATGTGTTCGGCGCAGAACTTTATTGTGGATGGCGGTTGGGTGTAGGTCCGCTTACTCGATCGGGTATTTCTTGAAGGTAGGATGCTGTTCCAGCCGCTCGGCGTGGCGTCTCAGGTTGGGAAACGCATCCGCCTTTACCACCGACGCCACGGTGAATTGGCTGAACGACCAGGCCACCGCCGCTGTAATTGACGCCTGGGTCAGCACCTCGCTGTCAGGCAGTTGTTTTTCCAGCAGCGAATAAGCAGCGAGCAACTGTCCGCTGACCCGGTCAAGCCACGGCGCATGCTGCTTTTCAGCCGGGCGCAGGTTGTGTTCGTAGACGATCTGCACGCTTTTTTCGCAGGCTGCCAAGGCCAGGCCAAGGATGTGCAGGTCCCGGGCGCGTGCGGCGGGTTGCTGCGCGAGCAGCTTTTTGTTCGCCGGGGCCAGGGTTTCCAGGTAGTCCAGGATCAGGCTGGAGTCCATCAGCACCGTGCCATCGTCCAGCACCAGGGTCGGAGCCTTCACGACCGGGTTGATCTGGGCGAACGCGTCGAAGCTGCGGAATACCGACAGCGGTTCATGCACAAAATCCACCCCGTACAGGTCCAGGGAAATCGCCACGCGTCTTACGTAAGGCGAGTCCAGCATGCCGATCAGTTTCATGAAGCCTCCATTGCTTACCACGTGATGGGCTCAAGAGAGTAAGGGCTCAGGATCGGCCTGCGCAATGGCCCGCCGTAATTGCTGATAGGCGACCACCAGTTGTTCCAGGTTGAACGCCAGGTTGCGTCCACTGGGATTAGGCAACACCCACACCGAAGCGTCGCCGAGCCGCTGCGGTTGTAACCCCCAGCCAATCTCGCGCTGGCCCGACAACGCGCTGTAACCGGCCTTGCCGAGAAAGGCCACGAAGCGTGGCTGATAGCGTCGGATCTTCTGTTCAAACGCCGCGGCCGCATCCGTGAATTCATGCCGGGCCAACTCGCCGGCGCTGGCTGTAGGCCGTTCCACGACCGTGGTCAGGCCGCAGCCATAATGCGCCAGTGTGGGGCCGTCCTCGGGACGTAGCTCATGGGGCGTGAAACCGGCCAGGTGCAAGGTGCGCCAGAACCGGTTGCTGCGATTGGCAAAGTGCAGGCCCAGTGCGGCTGAGCCTTTGCCGGGGTTTATGCCGCAGAACACTACGCTCAAGCGGTCGGCCAGGATGTCTTCGAGGCGGTCGTTCATGTCGGCTCTACCTGCAAGTGAGCCAGTAACCACACCGTGAAACTGCGCGCCAGCGGGTCATGCTCGCTGTCGCGATGAGTCAGCAGCGCCCAGCTCGGCCCGCGAATCGTCGCGTCGACCAGCGGCGTAAGCAACCCGTCTTCTTGCGCCTGGCGGCTCAGTAACTGGCTGACCAAGCCAATTCCCAGGCCGGTACACACGGCGTCGAGCAACAGGCCGGGGTCGGAGAAATTCAGGCCCTGGTCCTGCTGCCCCACATCGATCCCGGCTTCCACCGCCCAATGGCTCCAGTCCATTTCCCGTTCGCCGTGCAGTGTCGTGCGCTGCGCCTTGGGCTGCGCTAACAGCCGGGGGTGGCAGGCGGGAAACAGCCGGTCGGCGTGCAGCACCTTGAAGCTGCATTCGGCTTGGGAGCTGATGTCGTCGCGCACGGCCAAGTCGATGGTCTGGCTGGCCATGTCGGGCACTTCGTCGGTGCTGAAGATCCACAGGTCAACTTCCGGGTGTTGCCGACGGAAATCCGCGAGCCGTGGCAACAGCCAGTGCCGGGCAAAGGTCGGCGTGGTGTTGAGCACCAGTTGGTTGGGCTTGCGGTACTGCCCCAGCCGCCGCACGCCCACCGCCAATTGCTGCAGCAACGCCTGGGTGGTGCTGAGGAAATCATGGCCGGCGTCGGTCAGGCTCACGCTGCGTCCGCTGCGGAAAAACAGCGGCTGTTCCAGGTACGCCTCCAGGCTGCGGATCTGCTGGCTGATCGCCGATTGGGTCAGGTGCAGTTCCTCGGCGGCCTTGTGGAAACTGCCCAGTCGCGCCGCAGCTTCAAAGCCGCGCAGGGTGCCGAGGGGCGGCCAGTGGTTGAGCATGCTGATAAGTTCCTCTAATCAGTTTTCTACAAAATCCATCGTTTGTCCGGCTTTGAAAGCCGCCATAGCATGTGTGCCAAGACTCCGTGGGCAGTTTTCACTGAACACAATGACTTAACTGAAGGGTACTTGTCATGCAGCATAATGCAATGCAAAGCAATGGTTGGTGGATGCCTGCGGAGTGGGCCCGACATGCGGCGACGTGGATGGTCTGGCCGCACAACCGGGCCTTGTGGGAAACCACATGGGGCGTGACCCTTGCGCAGGTGCAGCAGGATTTTGCGCGGGTGGCCAATGCGATCGCACGCTTCGAACCGGTGAAAATGCTGGTTGATCCGTCTGCCGTGGCGGGCGCCAAGGCGCTGTGCGGGCCCGGCATCGAGCTGATTGAACAGGCCGTCAACGACAGCTGGTGCCGCGACTCCGGCCCGAGCTTTGTCTGCCATCCGCAGCTGGGCACGGCTGGTGTGAGCTGGCGCTTCAATGCCTGGGGCGGCAAGTCGGCCCATGATTTGGACGAAAGCCTGGCACGTCGGGTGCTCAATCACCTGGGGCTGGAATGTTTCGGCACGCCCCTGAGCAATGAAGGCGGTGCGATCCATGTGGACGGCGAGGGCACGCTGATCACCACCGAGTCGGTGCTGCTCAACCCCAACCGCAACCCCGGCGTGAGCAAGGCCGAGATGGAAGCCATCTTCACGCGCCTGCTGGGCATCAAGAAGACCATTTGGTTGCCAGGCGACCCGGACTATGTCACGGGCGACATGACTGACGGGCATGTTGATGGTGTTTGTGCGTTTGCCTGTCCCGGCGTATTGCTGGTTGACGCAACCCACGACCAAGGCTCGATTTACGCCGAAGTGGTGCGGGAAAACCGTCGCGCCCTGGAACTCGCCACTGACGCCCAAGGCCGCCGTTTCGAGCTGATCGAGCTGTATGAAGCCACTGATGCGGTCGACACCGAAGCCGAGGTGTTCTGCGCCTCCTACACCAACTTCTACATCGCCAACGGCGCAATCATCATGCCGGCCTATGGCATTGCAGCCGATCAGGTCGCGGCCGAAGTCCTGGCCCAGGCGTTTCCCGGTCGCGAGATCGTACCGGTGCAGATCAACCACCTGGCCCATGGCGGCGGCGGCGTTCACTGCATCACCCAGCAACAGCCAGCCTGGGTGAAACCATGAGCCTCCTGACGATTGCCGCTACCCAAATGCCCTGCACCTGGGACCTGCCGGGCAACCTCGACCGTGCCGAGCAGTTGGTGCGAGACGCGGCGGCGCAGGGCGCGCAGGTCATCCTGTTGCAGGAGCTGTTCGCCACGCCGTATTTCTGCATCGAGCAGCACCACAAGCACTTGGCGCTGGCCGAGGACTATCAGCACAGCCACGTGCTCAAACGCTTCGCCGCACTGGCCAAGGAGTTGGGCGTGGTATTGCCGCTGAGTTGGTTCGAAAAGGCCGGTAATGCCTTCTTCAATTCCCTCAGTGTGGCGGATGCTGACGGGCGCTTGCTCGGCGTGTACCGCAAGACCCATATCCCGAACGCCATCGGCTATCAGGAGAAGGAATATTTCAGCCCCGGCGACAGCGGTTTTCGGGTGTGGGACACGGCCTTCGGGCGCCTGGGCGTGGGCATCTGCTGGGACCAGTGGTTCCCGGAGACCGCGCGCTGCCTGGCGTTGCAAGGCGCCGAGGTGCTGCTGTTTCCCACCGCCATCGGCTCGGAACCCGGCTGCGCCACGCTCGACTCGCGGGACCATTGGCAGATGACCATGCGCGGCCATGCGGCAGCAAACCTGTTGCCGGTGGTAGCGGCCAACCGCGTCGGCCGTGAAGTGGCGACCACTGAACCGGACCTGCAAATGGACTTCTACGGCTCATCGTTCATCTGCAACCACAAGGGCAAGCTGTTGGCCGAAGCGGATCGCGATTCCACCGGCGTGCTGCTGCGCAGCCTCGACCTGTCCGCCATGCGCGAAGACCGCCTGACCTGGGGCATCTATCGCGACCGCCGCCCGGAGATGTACAGCGGCCTGCTGACCCTGGATGGGCGTCCATCATGAAGCGGCTATTGAGTTGTGCGTTGATCATGACGAGTGTCTGCGCCTCGGCAGAGGACAAAACCCTCAAGCTCTACAACTGGGCTGACTATTTCGCCGCCGACACCCTGTCCAAATTCACCGCCGAGACCGGTATCCGGGTGATCTACGACGTGATGGATGGCAGTGAAACCCTGGAAGCCAAGTTGATGGCCGGCGGCAGCGGCTACGACCTGATCTTCCCCGGCGATACTGTGGCCGAACGCCTGATGCGCGCCGGCAGCCTGCAAGCCCTGGACCCCGCCAAGCTCGACGCCATGAGCGACATCGAGCCGGGCCTGCAGAAACTGCGCACCCACTACGTCAATTCGAACAAAGCCACGGTGCCCTACACTTGGGGCACGATCGGCCTGACCTACAACACCCAGCAGATCCAGCAGCGTATGCCAAATGCGCCGGTCAACAGCCTCGACCTGTTGTTCAAGCCGGAGAACGCGGCCAAATTCGCCGATTGCGGCATCTCGCTGATCGACTCGCCGGACGAGGTACTCGCCGTGGTGCTCAACTACCTGGGCCGCGACCCGCGCAGCGCCAAGCGCGAAGACCTGGCGGCGGCCAGTGAGCTGCTGCTCAAGGTGCGCCCGTACATCCGCAAGTTCCAGTCGCAACCGGTGACCGACCTGGTCAATGGCAACCTGTGCCTGTCCCTCGGCTACAGCGGCGACATGACCCAGGCCCAGCGCGCCGCCGATGCTGCGGGCAAAACGGTTACTTTCGGCTATCACATCCCCCGCGAAGGCACTACGGTGTGGATGGACACCATGGCCATCCCGGTCGACGCCCAGCACCCGGAATACGCGTACGCCTTCATCAACTTCGTGATGCGCCCGCAAAACATGGCGGCCATCACCAACCTCACCGGCTACCCCACCGCGAATGCCAAGGCGCGGCCGGACGTGGAGGCGAGCATGCGCGATAACCCGGACATCTACCCCGACGCGGCCACCTTCGAACGGTTGATTGCCGGCAAGGACATCTCCCAGGCCGATATGCGTGCACGGATGCGTGTATGGACTAAATTCAAGACAGCACTGTAGTGAGCGAGCTTGCTCGCGCTGGAGTGCGCAGCGCTCCCTCTTTTTTGGGGCCGCTACGCAGCCCAGCGCGGGGCAAGCCCGCTCACCACAACAACCCCATTCACCACGAATGCAACCTTTACAACCCAGCACCGTAAACAGAGAAGCCCATGCCAACCCGTCGCACCTTCATCAAACACGCCAGCGTGGTCTGCGCCATGACCCTGATTGCCCCACACCTGCGCGCCGCCGCGAACGGTCGCTTCTACATGCCCGACGAAGGCGAAAAACACCACCAGGCCTTTATCGCCTTTGGCGCCCAGGACGCCATCTGGGAAGACTTTACCGCCGACGTGCAGGCCGCTTTGGGCCGTATCGCCAGGGCGATTGCTGATCACGAACCGGTCACCGTATTCTGCCGCGAAAATGAACGCTCGCTGGCGCAAAAGCACTGCGGCACCCGCAACATCACCTTCGTGGAAACCGAGCTGGATGACATCTGGATGCGCGATACGGGCGCCAACTTCGTCATCGACGGCAGCGGCGGCCTGGGCGCGGTGGACTTCAACTTCAATGGCTGGGGCAACAAGCAGCAGCACGACGATGACGCGCTGCTGGCGGCCCAGATCGCCGAAGCAACCGGCGCCCGGCCTATCCGCAGCGAATTGGTGGGCGAGGGTGGCGGGATTGAAGTCGACGGCCTCGGCACCGGCATCATGACCGAAAGCAGCTGGATCAACCGCAATCGCAACCCGGATTGGAGCAAGGCCGAGGTCGAAGCCGAACTCAAGGAACGCCTGGGTCTGCGCAAGATCATCTGGCTGCCGGGCATCAAGGGCAAGGACATCACCGACGCCCACGTCGATTTCTACGCACGCTTCGTCTCCCCCGGCGTAGTGCTGGCCAACCTCGATACCGACCCTGAGTCCTATGATCACAAGGTCACTCTGGCGCACCTGGAAATCCTTAAAAAGGCCACCGACGCCGATGGCCGGCCTTTGCAGGTGCACACGGTGTCGCCACCGCTCAACCCGCGTAAAAGCAAGTTCAGCAAGGGCAATGCGGATTTTGCGGCGGGCTACATCAATTACTTCGTGATAAACGGTGCGGTGATCGCCCCGGAGTTTGGCGACCCGGTGGCGGACCGCAAGGCGCTGGACCTGCTGGCCCGGCTCTACCCGGACCGCAAGGTGGTGGCGCTGAATATCGATGCCATTGCGGCGGGTGGCGGTGGTATTCACTGTGTGACGAGCCATCAACCTTTGGTTTAGTCTGGAGCGCTTCGCCGATCGCAAACGCCTCTGGAGCCGTCAGCATGACCGATTACGTACCCCCGAAAGTGTGGACCTGGGACACCGAAAATGGCGGCACCTTCGCCAGCATCAACCGACCGATTGCCGGTGCGACCCACGAAAAAGACTTGCCGGTGGGCAAGCACCCGCTGCAGCTGTATTCCCTGGCCACGCCTAATGGCCAGAAAGTCACGATCCTGCTGGAGGAGTTGCTGGCGCTGGGTCACAGCGGTGCTGAATATGACGCCTGGCTGATCAAGATCGGCGACGGCGACCAGTTCGGCAGCGGTTTTGTGGGGGTGAACCCGAACTCCAAGATCCCGGCTCTGCTGGATCGCAGCGGCGCCACGCCCATTCGCGTATTCGAGTCGGGCGCGATTTTGCAGTACCTGGCCGAGAAGTTCGGCGCGTTCTTCCCCACTGAGCCTGCGGCCCGTGCCGAATGCCTGTCGTGGCTGTTCTGGCAGATGGGCAGCGCGCCCTACCTGGGCGGTGGCTTCGGGCATTTTTATGCCTATGCGCCGAGCAAGATGGAGTACGCGATCAACCGCTTTGCCATGGAAACCAAGCGTCAGTTGGACGTACTCGACCAGCGCCTGGCGGTGAGCGAATACATAGCGGGTGATGAATACACCATCGCCGATATCGCGATCTGGCCGTGGTATGGCGGGTTGGTCAAAGGCCGCCTGTATGGCGCGGCGCAGTTTTTGTCGGTGCATGAGTACAAGCACGTGTTGCGCTGGGCAGACGCCATCGAAGCGCGGCCAGCGGTGCAGCGCGGGCGGCGGGTGAATCGGGTGTCCGGTGAGCCTCATGAGCAGTTGGCCGAGCGACATAACGCCAGCGACCTGGACTAAAGGCCTGACGCTGTAACAAATGTGGGAGCGGGCTTGCTCGCGAATGCGGAGTGTCAGTC
>NZ_JACARN010000110.1:0-17822 GCF_013386605.1 Pseudomonas sp. IPO3749
TCTATATATAGTTTGGAAATTGAATCAATCACTTCGCCGCTGTAGTTTTTTAGAATGTCTGCCTTAGTAATTAGTAGCATTCTTCTTTCTGAACTTCCACGCTTGTTGATTATTTCCGCAAGCCGCAGACAGAATGTTGTTTTTCCTATTCCTCCTTGCCCTAATATGAAAGATATTGGCCTTGACTTTGATTCTTGACCATCAGACTTATAAATAAAAGCCCTTGCATAACTACTACTGACAAGCGCGTCCCCATTGTCTCTATAAATCATCTGATCTACATAATTCTTCGGCGGGGATATGAGTGATATTGCCGTATGCTTTTCGACGACCCTATTAAAAATAAAGTCTCCGATTTCCGCGACGAAAAATTTTTGGCAGCGAGACTTTCTTAAAAGCCCTTCATAAGTTTTCTTTTGGGATTCGTTGATACCCCCTATCGAGGCAATACATACATCAACTCTGACTGGAGAGTGCCGCAATTCTTTAAGAGTAGAACGTATTACCTCCGGGATGCTATGGGCTTTTGAAATATATATGATAATCCAAGAATCACCCATTTCCGGATGCTTATAGATTGAGTATTGGTCACGTGCTGTCGAGTATTGCGCTTTATCTATTGTAGAGTTATTAAATATTTCCTTTGATATTAGGTCAAAATTTATTTCCTTTGAGAAGTTCACATCATAAGTGGGGTGGAAGTAAGAATCCAGGTCTTCGCTGCTCAAGACGAAGGATTCAAAAAAATTAACGCTATTCTCTGCTGCTGCTACCTGGAACTCATCACCTTTATTGACCCCATCATCGGAAGATCCTTTTATCAACACCCATGGCACGCCGGCATTTTGACAGGCGATCCCAAAAGGATATGACTCCATATCGCCACATTTGGCATCTGGAACGGCGGATAAGATTTTATCTTTCAGATCCGAGCTGTTTACAACTTTATCTCCGCACGCAAATACTGCGCCGTTGATTTCGAAGTCGAATTTTCTTGACGATGAATGGCTTATCAGTCTGGCGTATGTTATGGAATCAGATTGAACTGTTCGGGTTCGGTTAGATATCTCATTTTTATTAACTTTTTGCAGCTCATAGTCTGCCGAATGTTGGCATATGCCAACACTCCCTATAGGAAAATCATCTTTTAGTCCGAAGCAGATGCCTAGCTCAATAACCAATGTGGGCTTTAAACTCCTAATCAACAGGGGGAGTCTCTGTGAAACCGAGTCTCTCCCACGTGACCCCATCTCCATGAACCTAGCTATTGAAAAAGGTTTCCCCCCAAAGTATCCATGCTCTACGATCATTGACTCTACAGTTTCAGTCGAGGTAGCAGAGAATCTAGATTTTAAAGCTTGGTATTCCACATCGGTAATGCAGACTATCAGCGGGTTTTTTCCTTCCTGGGATTTCATGATTTTAATCCTTGCTCAATTTCTATTAATTCAATATTCATTTGATTCATGAGATGCATAGTTTTCTCAGGATCGCCCTCTCTCACGCAACGCTCGGCGCATCCTCATGTGCAGGATCGTATGGTCAATCGCCTCGGCAGGGGAAAAACCGGGGGTCTTGAAGACATTACTTTTAAAACGCGACAGGACAAAGCTTGGGCCTTGCGCGACGACAGCATCAGAAAACATACTCCTGCTTCTGTTCCTGTCCATTTCCTGTTCCTGCTCACTCATGCATCAATACCTTAGTTGTTGAAATTTTCTTCGTATGGATTCTTCATTGTTGGGTTTTCGGGCATTTATGCAGAAGCTCGACAAATCGCAGGCACGACGAATACTCCCATGTAGTAGCTTCGGGATAGGATCGTTGTCTGTCTGCATTCCTGTGGCGCGGCTGATCCATGCCAAGCTCCTACCGCCCTCCTCCCTCTAGGCCAGGGTGGCTGGGCATCCGAGTTGTCCTTGTGTAATGTCACAATACTATCGTTATTGCGCCTTGATGGGTAACCCGACAGGCAAGTGTGGCTGCCTAGGAGAGTCGTGTGAGGCTCTGGCAGGAGGAAAGCTTATGGGCTGTGGGCGTTGTGGGGTAACGGGCTGTCTATCGATCTTGGAAAAAATGGACAATGGACAGAAAATCTCAAGCCACTGATTTGCATAGACTTATGGTGTCCATTCAGAGCTTTAGCTCACACGTACAGAACTTCGACAAGACCATCGTCTCCATCCCCACTTGGCGCCTGATGTCCGAGTCGTTCAAGAACTGGCGCGGCATGCAGGCCTCCGGCGGGCGCCGTATCAAGCGTAGCCTGTTCATCGACGCCAGCGGCGTGCGCTTCCTGCGTGACGATGAGGAAGTACGCATGACCCAGGTGCACCTGCTCACCGATTACATCGGACGCAAGCAAGCCGAACTCAAGGCCTGGAACGAAGCCCAGGGCCACAGTGCGCAACTCTCGGCCAACCGCCGCCGCATGACCAACCTCGGCACCTTCCGCGCTTATGCCCTGGCCTACCTGAAAAGCCACCCGGACATCCAGCCGAACATGACCTGCATGGTGCGCCAGATGCAAACCACCGCCCAGGGCGTGCCGCTGGAGATCTACTGCTTTACCCGCACCACGGCGTGGGCAGATTACGAGCGGATCCAGGGGGATATTTTTGATTACCTGCTGGCGGTGCTGCCGGAGTTTGGCTTGAGCCTGTATCAGCAGCCGAGTGGGAATGACTTGCGTGCGGGGGTGTTGCCAGCGGTGTTGGGTGCCAGTCACGTGGCTGCACCGGAAAAAGCCTTGGGCTAGAACGATTGAGCACAGCCGTTCAATCGCCGCGCTGAACATTCGGCGACCCTCGGCCTCATTGGAAATCCTTTGAGGCAACGCCGATGCGCGCTCCAACCCTGCTTTCATTGCTGCTGGCCGGCACCTGTAACAGCGTGCTGGCTGCCGGCTTGATAGACGATTCAACCCTCGACTTACTCAGCCGCAATTTCTACCTCGACAACAAAGAGCGCTCCCCCTCAAGCAAGCCGCACAAGGAGGAGTGGGCACAAGGTTTTATCGCTAACTTCGCCTCCGGTTTTACCCCTGGCAAGATTGGGTTCGGTGTCGACGCCCATGCCTTCGCCAGCCTGAAACTCGACGGTGGCAAAGGCCATTCCGGCACCGGCCTGTTGCCCGTGGACAGCGGCGGGCGCAGCGAGCGCGACTATGCCAGCGCCGGTGGCGCGCTCAAGGTGCGTGCCTCCAACACCACCCTGTCGATGGGTGAAATGACCGTCGAAACCCCGGTGTTCGACACCTCCGACAAACGCCTGCAACCGGAATACGCCACCGGTTTGTTGCTGGACAGTCGCGAGATCGACGCCCTGCACTGGCAGGCCGGGCACTTCACCGCCTTCAAAAATCAGGACGCATCTACCGGGCATGGTGATTTCGGCGGCTACGGCGCCAGCACCCGTAGCGGCGCCATCGACTTCCTCGGCGGGCAATTCTTCGAAGGCCGGCCGGTGGGCGGCGCGCTGTACGCTTCGCAGTTGAACGACACCTGGCGCCAGTTCTATGCCAACCTGCATGGGTCATCGACCGACTGGATGCTGGACGGCAATATCTACCGCACCGAAGATCAAGGCCGCGCCGAGGCCGGTGCCATCGCCAACACCGCCTACAGCCTGTCGAGCAAATACAGCTTTGCCGCGCAGTCAGTGACCCTGGCCTACCAGGAGATCAACGGCAATACGCCGTTCGACTTTGTCGGCGGCGACTCCATCTACCTGGCCAACTCCATCAAATACGCCGACTTCAATGGCCCAGGTGAACGCTCGTGGCAGGTTCGCTATGACCTCAACCTCGCCACGTTCGGTATTCCCGGCTTGAAGTTCATGACCCGCTACGTCACCGGTCGAGGTATCGACGGCACCCACGCGCCGCAGGGCGGTGCCTACAACCCGTTTGATGCCGACAGCGGTCAATACCAACCCCAACAAGGTCGCGGCGGCCGCCACTGGGAACGCGATATCGACCTGCATTACGTGGTGCAATCCGGCCCGGCCAAAGACCTGTCGGTGCAGGTTTCCCACGTCAGCCACCGCGCCAACAATGCCCAGGCCGGGGATGATATCGACCGGGTGTATGTGGTGGTCGAATATCCGTTGAAATTGCGTTAAGGCTGAAGAACTGGATGCTCAGCGACGGACTGTGCGACCTCGCGCCTTACAGCCTCTTTCCATCGACGCCAATCAACCAATACCGTGGGCAGCCGATCATGGCTCTTGATCCAGACACACAGGCTAGGGTCAATCCCGCGCTGGATCGCGTTCCGCAACCCTACTTCAAGCACATGGAAAATCGAGCCCAGAGACTCTGCGATCCGCATGTTGTGCACGTAGGCCGTAGCCGCTTGATCTCGATTATCCTGATGCCCTTTGAGATAGCGACTCATTCTTGGGGTGGAAAGCTTTGCCTCCAGCGTTTGCCAGACCACCTGTACGTGAGCTCCTTTCAACGCTAAGAAATGTCACAAGCGCGAGCGATGGTACAGGCAGTATTTATTACCTCAAAACAACAGAGTGTTGCCAAATCAATAAGCGACAGGCCGGGGGGTTTACGTAAAAATCGACGGTGGTAACCTGCTCTGGCAGCCCTAGGAACCTCCACTCCCGTGCGACACGAATCGGTGACGAGACTAGGTTATGTGACGGCCCCGCTTTGCGGGGCCTCCTCATTTCTGGCGATTCAACTTTTCGCTGTACTACTGCCCGGTTGATTGCCCAACCGACTGATCCACACCGCCCCCAGAATCACCAACCCACCCAAGGCCAGTCGCCCCAGCGGCTCATGCTGGTTCCAGATCAGCAAATTCAGCAACAACCCCACCGGCACATGCAGGTTGTTCATCACCGCCAGCGTGCCGCCCTGCACCAGGCAAGCGCCCTTGTTCCACCAGTACATGCCCAGCGCCGTGCTGACCAACCCGAGGAACACCAGCACGCCCCATTGCAACGGTGCATCGGGCAGGTAGTTGGCCTTGCCAAACATCAGGAACGCCGGCAGCACCACCAGCAATGCGCCCACGTAGAAGAAACCAAAGCGGCGGTAATGCGGCTGGTCGCTTGGGTAGCGTTTGACCAGGTGCTTGTACATCACCTGCCCGGCGGCGTAGGTGAAGTTGGCCAGTTGCAGTAGCAGGAAGCCTCCAAGGAAGTGCGCAGTGATCTGGTCGAAACGGATCACCGCCGCGCCCGCCACCGCCACCAGCGCGGCAATCAGCGCCCAGGGGTTGAAGCGCCGGTTGAGCGCATCCTCGATGAGCGTCACGTGCAACGGCGTGAGAATGGTGAACAACAGCACTTCCGGCACCGTGAGCACGCGAAAGCTCAGGTACAGGCACACGTAGGTCACGCCAAACTGCAACGCGCCGATCACCAGAAGGCCGCGCATGAAGCCCGGTTCCACCGAGCGCCAGCGCGTCAACGGGATGAATACCAAGCCGGCCAGCAGCACGCGCACCAGCACGGCGAAGTAGCTGTCGACGTGGCCGGCGAGGTATTCGCCGATCAAGCTGAAGGAAAATGCCTGAATCAGGGTGACAACCAGTAAGTAGCCCATGCGCGCCTCGTTTCGAATGGGCGGGACATTAAAGGTTTTCGACGGTTGAAGAAACTCGGGGCAAAAAAAACCCGACCTCGCTAAAGCGGCAGTCGGGCAGGAGCACTCAGGAGCAAAAGTGCAAAGGGAGGTCTGTTACGCGTACTTGAAGGGCTTGCGTGGAGCTAGATAAACATCGCGGGATTATCTGGCGATTAACGGATCAGGCGACCTGGGCCAACAGCGCCTTGGCGTGGTTGATGCCCTTCTCTTGGAAGTCACCGCTCAAGTTCACTCCTTCGGCGTGAATGAATGTGACGTCATGAATCCCGATAAAGGCCATGACCTGGCGCAGGTAAGGTTCCTGGTGATCGGAGCTGGCGCCAGTATGGATACCGCCGCGCGCAGTGAGCACGATGGCGCGCTTGCCGGTCAGCAGACCCTGTGGTCCGGTGGCGGTGTACTTGAAGGTCACACCAGCCCGCAACACGTGATCCAGCCAGGCTTTGAGGGTGCTGGGAATAGCGAAGTTGTACATCGGCGCGGCCATCACCAGCACGTCGGCCGCAAGCAATTCGTTGGTCAATTCGTCGGAGCGATCCAGGGACGCCTGCTCGCTGTCGTTGCGCTGATCCGCCGCTTTCATCCAGCCGCCGAGCAGGTTGGCGTCCAGGTGTGGAACCGGGTTGAGGGCCACGTCACGTACGGTGATCTGGTCCGCCGGGTGGGCGGCCTGCCATTGGCTGATGAATTGCTGGGTCAGTTGGCGGGAAATCGAATCCTGCTGGCGAGCACTGCTTTCGATGATCAGAACATTGGACATGGCTTTGTAGGCTCCATCGGAAATTGCTGTAAGGCGATGGAGTGGAGATTAAACAGAGCCAATTCGATAAAAAAGCGCAAAAAACTGCTATAACCCATCTATAAATTTGTTTATAAGCGGAGCATGCTCCGCTGCTGGGTTACTTTGGCGCGCAAGCCAGGGCAATACGCATCTTGATAATGGCGCGGTTGAACTTGACCGTGGTGTTGGTGCTTTTGCCCGCCGGCACCGTGACCGTACGGCGACGTGGGGATTCCGGGCCGTTAGTGAAGGTTACCGAGCAGACCGCGTCTTGAGTGCCGTAGTTATTGAGTTGAATCGAGCTGATATCACCGTCCACGTCGGAGGCGGTGTAGTCGATGCTGACGCCGTCGATCTTTTTCGTCACGTCGATAGGGTAGGCAAATGCACTCAACGGCAGCAGCGCCAGCAACACACAACAGAATTTTCTCATTCGGCAGTCTCCAATAAGGACTG
Organism: Pseudomonas sp. IPO3749; assembly: GCF_013386605.1. NCBI lineage: Bacteria > Pseudomonadati > Pseudomonadota > Gammaproteobacteria > Pseudomonadales > Pseudomonadaceae > Pseudomonas > Pseudomonas sp. IPO3749. The sequence continues at coordinate 6,843 of NZ_JACARN010000110.1, forward strand.
TCAGCTTAGGACAAGAGGAACCCATCTTGAAAGCGCCCCGCGTTACCCTCGATCAATGGCGCACACTGCAAGCCGTGGTCGACCATGGCGGCTTCGCCCAGGCGGCCGAAGCGCTGCACCGTTCGCAGTCCTCGGTGAGCTACACCGTGGCCCGCATGCAAGACCAGCTTGGCGTGCCGCTGCTGCGCATCGACGGGCGCAAGGCGGTGCTCACCGACGCGGGTGAAGTGCTGTTGCGCCGTTCCCGACAGTTGGTGAAAAACGCCAGCCAGTTGGAAGACCTCGCCCACCATATGGAACAAGGCTGGGAAGCCGAGGTACGCCTGGTGGTGGATGCGGCCTATCCGAACGCACGCCTGGTGCGCGCGCTTACTGCATTCATGCCTCAAAGCCGGGGTTGTCGTGTGCGCCTGCGCGAAGAAGTGCTGTCGGGTGTTGAAGAGTTGCTGATGGAAGGCGTGGCCGACCTGGCGATTTGCGGCTTCAGCATCCCGGGCTACCTGGGCACGGAAATGAGCGATGTGGAATTTGTCGCCGTGGCGCATCCCGAGCACTCCTTGCACCGCATGAATCGCGAGCTGAGCTTTCAGGACCTGGAGAGCCAGATGCAAGTGGTGATCCGCGACTCCGGCCGCCAGCAACCGCGCGATGTGGGCTGGCTCGGCGCTGAACAGCGTTGGACCGTCGGCAGCCTGGCGACCGCCGCCGCCTTTGTGGGCAGTGGCCTGGGCTTCGCGTGGTTGCCCCGACACATGATCGAACGCGAACTCGCCGAGGGCGTGCTCAAGCAACTACCCTTGGAACAGGGCGGCAGCCGTCACCCCACGTTCTTCCTGTATTCCAACAAAGACAAACCCTTGGGGCCGGCGACGCAGATCCTCGTGGAACTGCTGCGCACCTTTGACACCGCCCCCTTGGACGCGCCTTTCGCCGCCCCGCAGCAAGCCTGAAACGGAGTTCATGCATGGCCTGGTTCGACCACGAAGGATGCAGCCTGCACTACGAAGAATACGGCCACGGCACGCCGTTGATCCTGATCCACGGCCTGGGCTCCAGCAGCCAGGATTGGGAACTGCAGATTCCGGTGCTGGCCAGGCATTTCCGCCTGATCGTGGTCGATGTGCGCGGCCACGGCCGCTCGGATAAACCGCGCGAGCGCTACAGCATCCAGGGCTTCACCTTTGATTTGCTGGCATTGATCGAACACTTGGATTTGCCACCCGCCCATGTGGTGGGCTTGTCCATGGGCGGCATGATTGCCTTCCAGTTGGCGGTGGACGAACCCGCGCAGGTCAAGAGCCTGTGCATCGTCAACAGCGCACCGCAGGTGAAGGTGCGCAGTGCCGATGATTACTGGCAATGGGCCAAACGCTGGAGCCTGGCGCGTGTGCTCAGCCTGGCCACCATCGGCAAGGCATTGGGCGACCGTCTGTTCCCAAAACCGCATCAGGCCGACCTGCGCCGCAAGATGGCCGAACGCTGGGCAAAAAACGACAAACGTGCTTATCTCGCCAGCTTCGATGCCATTGTGGGCTGGGGCGTGCAGGAACGACTTTCCAGAATCACCTGTCCAACCCTGGTCATCAGCGCCGACCACGATTACACCCCCGTGGCGCAAAAAGAAAACTATGTAAAACTGCTGCCCGATGCGCGACTGGTGGTGATCGAGGATTCCCGCCATGCCACGCCCTTGGACCAACCCGAAGTCTTTAACGCAACCCTGCTCGATTTTCTAAAGACAGTCGAAACCACTACCCAGGATCACTGACCCATGTTGAAAAAAATCGCCTTCTTTGCCGGTTCCGTTCTGTTCGCCGCCAACCTGATGGCCGCCGAGCCCGTCAAGGCGCCCCACGTATTGATCACCACCACCAATGGCGACATCGAGATCGAACTGGACCCGGTCAAGGCGCCAATCAGCACCAAGAACTTCCTGGCCTATGTCGACAAGGGCTTCTACACCAACACGATTTTCCACCGCGTGATCCCAGGCTTCATGGTCCAGGGCGGCGGGTTTACTCAGTCGATGTCGCAAAAGCCAACCGAAGCGCCGATCAAGAACGAAGCCAGCAATGGCCTGCATAACGTACGTGGCACCCTGTCCATGGCGCGCACCAGTGACCCGGATTCGGCCACCAGCCAATTCTTCATCAACGTGGCCGACAATGCCTTCCTCGACCCAGGCCGTGATCGCGGTTATGCCGTATTCGCCAAAGTGGTCAAGGGCATGGACGTGGTTGATGTGATCGTCAACTCGCAGACCACCACCAAGCAGGGCATGCAGAACGTGCCAATCGATCCTGTGTACATCAAGTCGGCCAAGCGCATCGACTGAGGTAACAGGTAGCTCCGCGCGCCGCTCACAGGGCCGCGCGCGCATTTGAAAGGAGAGCCCGCCCTGCGGGCGTCAACCCTAATGCTCTATCGTCGTTTTGAACAACTGATCGATATTTTCCGCGACGCCCCCAGCGAAGCCCCGCCCGACAAAGTCCTGCCTTTCTACCTCTACTACCTGCGCCAGGTGTGGCCGCATTTCGCCGCCTTGCTGGTGGTGGGCCTGATCGGTGCGTTGATCGAGGTGGCGCTGTTCAGCTATCTGAGCCGCATCATCGACCTGGCCCAGGGCACGCCGCCGGCCAACTTCTTCCAGGTGCACAGCACCGAGCTGATCTGGATGGCCGTGGTCGCCCTGCTGTTGCGCCCGATCTTCGGCGCCCTGCATGACCTGCTGGTGCACCAGACCATCAGCCCCGGCATGACCAGCCTGATCCGCTGGCAGAACCACAGTTATGTGCTCAAGCAGAGCCTGAATTTCTTCCAGAACGATTTCGCCGGGCGTATTGCCCAGCGCATCATGCAAACTGGCAACTCCCTGCGCGACTCTGCGGTGGCGGCAGTGGATGCAATCTGGCACGTGGCGATCTACGCCATCAGTTCCCTGGTGCTGTTTGCCGAAGCCGACTGGCGCCTGATGATCCCGCTGGTGAGCTGGATCCTTTGCTACAGCCTGGCGCTGCGCTACTTCGTGCCACGGGTGAAGGAGCGCTCGGTGATTTCCTCCGAAGCGCGCTCCAAGTTGATGGGCCGCATCGTCGACGGCTACACCAACATCACCACCTTGAAGCTGTTCGCCCATACCCGCTATGAGCAGGAATACGCCAAGGAAGCGATCATCGAGCAAACCGAAAAGACCCAGCTGGCCAGCCGCGTGGTGACCAGCATGGACATCGTGATCACCACCATGAACGGCCTGCTGATCGTCACCACCACCGGCCTGGCCCTGTGGTTGTGGACGCAGTCGCTGATCTCGGTGGGCGCGATTGCCCTGGCCACCGGTTTGGTGATCCGTATCGTCAACATGTCCGGCTGGATCATGTGGGTGGTCAACGGCATTTTCGAGAACATCGGCCAGGTGCAGGACGGCCTGAAAACCATCGCCCAGCCACTTGCCGTGATCGACCGCGAAAATGCCCCGCGCCTCAGCGTGCCACGGGGCGAAGTGCGCTTCGAACAGGTGGATTTCCACTACGGCAAGAAGAGCGGAATCATTGGCGGCCTGAACCTTGAGATCAAGGCCGGTGAAAAGATCGGCCTGATCGGCCCGTCCGGTGCTGGCAAGTCAACGTTGGTCAATCTGCTGTTGCGCCTGTACGACCTGCAAGGCGGACGCATCCTGATCGATGGCCAGAACATTGCCGAGGTCGCCCAGGAATCCCTGCGCGAACAGATCGGCATGATCACCCAGGACACGTCGCTGCTGCACCGTTCGATCCGCGACAACCTGCTGTACGGCAAGCCCGACGCCACCGACGAAGAACTCTGGGCCGCCGTACACAAGGCGCGCGCCGATGAGTTCATCCCATTGCTGTCGGACTCCGAAGGCCGCACCGGGCTGGATGCGCATGTCGGTGAGCGCGGAGTGAAGCTTTCCGGCGGGCAGCGCCAGCGTATCGCCATTGCCCGCGTGCTGCTCAAGGACGCGCCGATCCTGATCATGGACGAAGCCACTTCCGCGTTGGATTCGGAAGTGGAAGCTGCGATCCAGGAGAGCCTGGAAACCCTGATGCAGGGCAAGACGGTGATTGCAATCGCGCACCGGTTGTCGACTATTGCACGGATGGACCGCCTGGTGGTGCTGGAGAAAGGCCAGATCGCCGAAAGTGGCAGTCACGCCGAGCTGCTGGCCCATGGCGGGCTGTATGCGCGGTTGTGGCAGCACCAGACGGGCGGGTTCGTCGGTATCGACTGATACCGCAGTGCCGAAACAGCCCCAGCCCCTGAAACACAAGGGCCTGGGGCTTTTTCATGCCCTGGATTTGTGTCGCAATCCTGCTGTAATCAGTGCAGTGCCCAGAAGGGCGCTGAAGTAAATCTGCAGGGAGCATCACTGATTTACGGATCCGGTAGAGCGATCTATCAAGGACGGGCTGCATGTCTTTGTTCAAGCGTTCAATCACAGAGGGGCTAGGTACGTTTTGGTTGGTGTTGGGCGGTTGCGGGAGTGCGGTGTTGGCCGCAGCGTTCCCCGCAGTCGGGATCGGATTGTTGGGCGTGTCCCTGGCATTCGGGCTCACGGTGCTGACCATGGCGTTCGCCATCGGGCATATCAGCGGTTGTCACCTCAACCCGGCAGTGTCGGTGGGGCTGGTGGTAGGCGGACGGTTCCCGGCCAGAGAACTGCCGGCGTACATCGTGGCGCAGGTGGTCGGCGGTACGATCGCCGCTGCGCTGCTGTATTTCATTGCCAGCGGCAAACCGGGGTTCGAACTGGCGTCGGGCCTGGCGTCCAACGGCTATGGCGAGCATTCGCCCGGCGGGTATTCGATGGCGGCGGGGTTTGTTTGTGAACTGGTGATGACCGCCATGTTCGTGGTGATCATCCTCGGCGCCACCGACCGCCGTGCCCCGCCGGGCCTTGCGCCCATCGCCATCGGCCTGGCACTGACGCTCATCCACCTGATCTCCATTCCTGTGACTAACACCTCGGTCAACCCGGCCCGCAGTACCGGCCCGGCCCTGATCGTCGGCGGGTGGGCGATCCAGCAGTTGTGGATGTTCTGGCTCGCGCCGATCCTTGGCGCGGTGATGGGTGGGGTTACCTATCGATGGCTTGGCAAGGAGGCGCCGGGCTGAGGCAAGCTGGGTTCAGCCCTGCCGATAAGGCAGGGCTGAACCTTTCTAAATGCCAATCACCCTTGATGGGCCTGCATGTACTGGCGCAATAGCTGATTAATGCGCGTCTGGTAACCAGATCCTTGACCTTTGAACCACTCCAGTACGTCAGCGTCTAGCCTGATAGTGACCGCCTGCTTCACGGGGACACGTAACTCAGCACGCCGGAAAAAATCGGCATCCAGCTCAGGGATATCGCTGGTATCGATCTCTTTATCATTCATTTTGGCCAAGCGCTCCCAATCAGTTTTCGATGTTTGCGTCATAATATTTGGCCTCCTTCTTGGTTGCTTTTCGGGCGGAGATGATACGGATCACATCACCACGTCGTTCGGTGTATACGACCACACCTATTAACAATTTGATCCAGCCAATACTAATCCAACGCTCCTCGCCATAATCCGCTCGATCATCGCGTAAGGCCAGCATTGGGTGCCTAAAGATATCCGGGACGTCATTGAAATCGATGCCGTGCTTAACAATATTGGCGTTATTTTTGGATTCATCCCACTCAAATAACATGGCACATCCTGTATGTACTTTTGTACATACAGGATAACGATTTCAGTCTGGGTTTGAAGCGCCGCCAGACCAATGGTTCAGCCCTGCCGATAAGGCAGGGCTGCCCTCGCCTCCTGCGCATACGCCACAATCCCCACGCGCTCGCGCTCCAGAAAATCCTCAACCGCACTCTTCAGGCCCGGATGGCGCAAGTAGTGCCATGACCGTGTAATCACGGGCTCAAACCCACGGATCAACTTGTGCTCGCCCTGTGCCCCCGCATCGAAACGTTGCAGGCCGTGGGCGATGGCGTAGTCCATGCCCTGGTAGAAACAGGTCTCGAAATGCAGGCGGTCGAACTCTGCCAGGCAACCCCAGTAGCGGCCGTAGAAGCTATCGCCGCCGATCAGGCTGAAGGCCATTGCCACCGGGCGTGTGCCTTGTTTGGCCAGGACCACGCGGATCGCTTCGGGCATGCGCTCGGCCAGCAGGCTGAAGAACGCGCGGGTCAGGTAAGGTGATTGGCGGCGGATCGCGTAGGTGTTGGCATAGCAGGCGTAGACGAAATCCCACTGGGCTTCGCTCAGTTCATGGCCTTTTAGCCACTCGAAGTCGATGCCCTGCCCTGCCACTTGTTCGCGTTCTTTGCGCATCTGTTTGCGCTTGCGTGAACTCAGCGCATCGAGAAAATCCTGGAAGTCGCGATAACCCCGGTTCTGCCAGTGAAACTGACAGCCCAGGCGCTGCAGCCAGCCCGGTTGCTCGGCCAGTGCCGCATCGGCCAGTTCGTCGGTGAAGTTTATGTGGGCACTCGAGAGCCCTTCAATTTCCAGGTAACCCGGCAGGCTTTTCAGCAGTTCGAAACCCTCCTCTGCACTCGCCGCCAACAGGCGTGGCCCGCTGACCGGACTGAACGGCACGGCGGTCAGCAACTTAGGGTAATACTCAATGCCCGCCCGCTCGCAGGCATCCGCCCAACCGTGATCAAACACGTACTCGCCGTAGGAATGCCACTTGCGGTAACTGGGCAGTGCCGCCACCAGCCGATCACCTTCCCAATGCAGCAAATGCTCCGGTTGCCAGCCCGATTGCGGGCCCAGGCTGGCGCTGTCTTCCAATGCGCTCAGGAATGCGTGCCGTACGAACGGCTGGGCCTGTGGCACCAGCGCATCCCAGGCTTGCGGGGCGATTTCGGACAGGCTGTCCAGGCGTTGCAACGGCATCGGAATCCTCACTACTTCAGGGCGTGAAAGCCTGGCGAGTATCGCTGATTGCCGGCCTCGGCACACCCCCGCTTCGCGCGACAAGGCTCTAAACCAATAGTTCCGAACATGAAAAATTTGTCATCTAGATGACATCACTTCGCCACTGCTCCGTCATAAACGATCGTGATACTGACGCCTGTTTTTAGAGCGCCTGGTTCTAGCAGGTGGTTATTTTTCCGTCCGTCATCGGTCGGTTGTGTCCTGGATGGTTTGCCATCCCTCCTCACTTTCGGAGATTGATATGCGTCTTGCTTCCACTAAAACTGCGGCGGTCCTGTGCGGCGGCCTGTTACTGGCCCTGAGCGTTCCGGCCAGCGCTGCAGTCGACGCTAAATTGCTCGACATGCTCAAGGCCAACGGCCAGATCACCAATGCTCAGTACAGCGAACTGCAAGCTGAACTGGCACGGGACCAGAAAGAGCAGCAGATCGCACGGCAAGCTCAACAAGAGACCAACGAACAGATCGCGGCCACCGCGAAGAAAACCAATGAGCTGAGCAGCTTCGACCAGAAGCTGGCCTGGGCGGCCAAGACTCAACTCAAGGGTGATGTGCGTTTCCGCCACGAAACCATCAAGATCGACGGCACCCCGAACAACGGCGGCAAAGACAAGGATCGCGAGCGCATCCGTGCGCGTCTGGGCGCTTTTACCGAGATCAACTCGCAGGTCGACACCGGTATTCGTGTCGCCACCGGCAGCAGCGACGATGCGCGCTCCACCAACCAGGACCTGGATGGTTACTTCAACAAGAAATCGATCTGGCTGGACCTGGGCTACATCGACTACCACCCGACCCAAATCAAGAACCTGCACGTGATCGGCGGCAAGATGTTGCAGCCGTGGGTCAGCATGGGTGATGTGATCTGGGATAGCGATATCAACCCGGAAGGCCTGGCCGTCACCTACAAATACCCACTGGGCAGCAGCGCCGAACTGTTCGGCAGCCTGGGTAACTACAGCCTCAAGGACAACGTCAACGGCGACGGCGTGCAATTTCGCAACGACCTGCGTATGACCGCCGGCCAGCTGGGCTCGCGCTTCTCGTTGACCGACAACCTGAAACTGACCCTGGGTGGTAGCGTCTACGCCTTCCAGAACGACGAAGACAGCCGCTGCCCGACCGCTGGCTCCTTCCAGTGCCTGACCCCGGCCGAAACCGTCGCGAACACCACCGCCGGCAATGCCAGCGAGTACCGCCTGTATGAAGGCTTCAGCCAAGTCGATATCGGCGGCCTGGCCGTACCGTTGTCGTTCTATGGCCAGTACGTGCAGAACACCAAGGCCACTGACAAAGACAAGGACACCGCCTGGTTGCTCGGTGCCAAGTCCAAAGTGTTTGGGCTGAACCTGGACTACAACTACCGCGACGTACAACGTTATGCGGTGGTGGGTGCCTTTACCGACTCCGACTTCGCCGGCGGCTTCACCGGTGCACGCGGTCACAAGTTCAAGGTCGGCTACGACATCGACAAGAACTTCGCCATCGGCGCCACTTACTTCCTGACCAAAGCGGACTACGCCAGCGCCACCGGCTATCGCGATGCGAACGCCAACACCCTGCAGCTGGACGCAGAAGCCAAGTTCTAACTGTCAGTGCTGAAAGCCTTGGGCCAGGACGGCCCGAGGTGGCTACAACAGCCTTGCGTGGGTGGATCGGTCCCCATCATCCGTCCGATCCAGCCACACGAGCCTGCTTATTCCCCGCCTTTGTGATCCTTGAGTCGTTCTTCAGCCAACCGCTGCGCCAAGGACTCCACACCCTCTACCGGCTCATCCGGCATTATCTTCAGCGTCGCCTGCATCAGGCGCATCTGGCGGATAAACCGGCGGCAGTTCGGGCAGAACATCAAGTGATGACGCACCAGCAGACGCTCGCGAAAGGTCAATTGCCCATCGAGATAGTCACTGGAACGTGCCACTTGTTCTTTACAGGTCAACATTCGCCCGTTTCCTCAAAATGCTCCACCGTGGCGAAGACTTTAAGCCGTGCTCGATGCAACAGCACACGGACATTGGAGAGCGACAGCGTCAGAAGATTACAGATCTCTTCCAACTCCAGCCCCTGGCGTTCACGCAGCACCAGCACGCTGCTCTGCAACTCAGACAAACTCAGCAACGTATGCTCCAGGCATTTACGCAGTTCATCCTCGGTCAGCAGGGCTTCCGGAGTGTCCTGGTGCCAGGCGTAGGGGGCGACGGCCCAGTGGCCATCGTCGGGGGAGAAACGGTCATCGCCAATCGTGCCATGGGGCGAAGGCAGGTCGTCGAGCAACACTTCGCGACGATTCTGCTTATAGCGCCCCTTGGCGGCGTTGGCGGTGATGGTCAGCAGCCAGGTCTTGAGGCTGGAACGCCCTTCGAACTTGGCCAGGTTGCGCACCACCGACAGCCAGGCGTCCTGCACGACTTCGTCGGCATGGCGCTGGCCGACAATGGCATAAGCCACCGCCCGCATGGCGCTCTGGTAGGTGGTGACCAATTCCTTGTAGGCCCGCTGCTCACCCTTGAGCAGGCGTTCAAGCAGGTGCGCGTCGTCCGCTGCTGCCATTCAAGACCTCGATTGTCTTAGCGTTTGCGCAGGATCACGCTGCCGATCGAATAGCCCGCGCCAAACGAGCTGAGTACCGCCACGGAGCCCTTGGGCAAATCGTCCTGGTATTTGTGGAACGCAATCACCGAGCCCGCCGAACTGGTATTGGCGTAAGTATCGAGGATCACCGGCGCTTCTTCCACCGAGGCTTCGCGGCCCAGCAGTTTCTTCACGATCAGGTGGTTCATGCTCAGGTTGGCCTGATGCAGCCAGAAGCGCTTCACATCGGCTACGTTCAGCTGGTTTTCTTCCAGGTGCACGCCGATCAGCTCGGCCACCATCGGGCACACATCGCGGAATACCTTGCGGCCTTCCTGTACGAAAAGCTTGTCCGGAGCGCCGACGCCCTCTTCCGCCGTGCGGTTGAGGAAGCCAAAATTGTTGCGGATGTTATTCGAGAACTTGGTCAGCAGCTTGGTGCTCACCACATCGAACTGATGCTCGGAAGTCGCCAGGTCGGCGCGCTCCAGCACCACGGCAGTGGCCGCGTCACCAAAGATGAAGTGGCTGTCACGGTCGCGAAAATTCAGGTGGCCGGTGCAGACTTCCGGGTTGACCATCAAAATCGCCCGCGCCTGGCCCAGTTGGATGCTGTTGGCGGCGTTCTGGATGCCGAAGGTGGCCGAGGAACACGCCACGTTCATGTCAAAACCAAAACCTTGGATACCCAAGGCTTCCTGGACTTCAATGGCGATGGCCGGGTAGGCACGTTGCAGGTTGGAGCAGGCGACAATCACGCCATCGATGTCGGCGGCGGTCTTGCCGGCGCGTTGCAGGGCCTGTTCGGCAGCACCGACGGCCATCTGGCAGAGCACCGACCACTCGTCGTTGCTGCGCTCGGGCAGGCGTGGAGCCATACGCTGCGGGTCGAGAATGCCGTCCTTGTCCATCACGAAACGGCTCTTGATACCCGAGGCTTTTTCGATGAAGGCTGCACTGGATTCGGTCAGCGGCTGCACGTCACCGCGCTCGATGGCGGCGGCGTTGTCGCTGTTGAACTGATGCACGTAGGCATTGAAAGACTGCACCAGCTCTTCGTTGGAGATGCTGTTGGCCGGGGTGTACAGGCCAGTGCCGCTGATGACGACGTTATGCACGGTCGTTCCTCTAAATCTGTCAGGCAGAAGATATTGGTACCGTCGTACCAAACTATAAGTAGTTCGATCCCGCCCAGCGGACATCAAACTGGCATCGCTTTATTCCATCGCGTCGCAGCCTTTCACGACGATCCCGGCATTTATAGGCGCGAAGTTTGCCACAAACCCTGGGATTTGGCGCCATATGCCAGATAAACACCCTTGTCAGAGGCTTACACACAACCCTGTGGTGAGCGAGCTTGCTCGCGCTGGGGCGCGAAGCGGCCCCATTCCAAACCCCTGTGGTGTTTCAGCAATATCTTGATTGCCTGTACGAGGGGCCGCTTCGCGCCCCAGCGCGGGGCAAGCCCGCTC
>NZ_JACARN010000111.1:0-27987 GCF_013386605.1 Pseudomonas sp. IPO3749
CCAATGATACCTGCGAAAGTATCTGGGCTGGAAGCGAGCATACGAAACATATTTGGAATAAAACCAACTTGGCTACCAATTGCATCGAGGGTGGAGTGGGTGTTGGTGGGAGCTTGGTCGCGAGTTGGAATAGTAATACGTGCCATCTGTAGATCCTCTTTCATTTAGCCGTTGTTGGCGTGAGAGGAAGCTTATGTTTTCAACCCTGGTTTGATAATCCCCCGATATCGGGAACCACCCTTTCAGATTTCGAGAATTTAGAACTTTACCCGGCGGCATTGGATGCTGGCTTCGATCATCGGCGTGTTAGATATCGCTGTTTTTTTGGGTGAAGCACGGTGCACTGGTCGGAGATGAAGTTAGGCCCCTCGAAAGGCGAACAGCGTCCACGAACGACCGCCATGAACAACAGGGATTCAGGATGAACCAGGCGACAAAGTTTACCGAGCCAGCTCGATGAGAGCGCGGCGTTGGCTAGCAACGCGCTAATGATTGGATTGGACTAATTCTGATGTATGTCAGCTCGGATTCAACACTTCTACCGTGGGAAAGTCAATTTTTGTGTCAAAGACATTGTTGATGTAGTTGGTAAACATATATTGAACACTTAAACCGATGATGGACAATATTTCCTCATTGGTGAAACCCGCTTCGCGAATGCGTGTGAGCTCCGCTTCAGCGACGTGCCCGCGAGTAGTGACAACTTGTTTGACAAACTGCCCCGCTGCAGCCATTTTCCGGTCGCTCGCCATACCCCGTCGGGCACGTAACAGGTCACTCGGGTACATTCTTCCGAAATTCATACCTATATAGGTATGTGTCGCCAGGCAATACAGGCATGTATTTACTTCAGACACTGCGAGCGCCACGTGGGCGCGAAGCCTTGCATCGAAGCTGTCGTCCAACGACTTCTGCATTTTGTCTAAGGCCGTGAGCGCGCTGGGTGAAAGTGATGTCAAACGCAGCACGTTCGGTACAAAACCCAATTTTTTGTAAACGGCATCAAACGCAGGACGCACCTCATCCCTTGCGCTGTCTCGTGTCGGAATTATAGTGCGGGTCATGGCTGCACCTCGGCAGGATGTTTAGCAGTAGCTTATCGAAAATGAGGTATGACTCTATCGTAGCGACCGCCTTATATGATTGTTCAAGTGCCTAGACTAATGTGTTCGTCGGAAAATCAATATCAGTATCGAACACGTTATTTATGTAATTGGTGAAACTGAACTGTACTACTAGACCTATGACTTCTATAATCTCCGCGTCGGAATACCCCGCTTCCCGTACGCAAGCAATTTCGTCCTCACTTACGTGCCCACGCATTTCCGCAACTTTTGCAGCGAATTGAATGATGGTCTGAATCTTCGGATTGGTCGACTGCCCTTTTCGTGCAAGCTCGATTTCTTCTGGACTGTCTTTTGCCAGGTTCAGCCCAACAAAGGTATGAGCAGCCACACAGTAAGCGCATCCGTTAACCTCTGATACAATAAGCGCAATTCGCTCACGTGTTTTCAGGTCCAGTACTTTCATTAACGGAGTTTGCATTCCCACCAACGCCGCAAGGGTTTTGGGGCTAATCGCTGTGAGCCGGTACAGGTTCGGAAAAAAACCAAGGCGCTTCCCGATTGCATCCAGCGTTGCGTGGGTCTCTGGCGGGGTGTTTTCCCGGCTCGGGATTTCAACGCGTGACATATTTTTCCACCTGTGAGGACTATGTTGTGATTCGCTTAGTCTAGCGAGTCAAAAAGCCGGTGATAAGCCGGGAATTTCAAGAAGAACCCTTTCAAAAAATGAGAGTCGAAGGCAATTGACGACCGTGACATGCACGACGCACCATAGCGCCCAGGAAATATTAGTCACGCTAAAAATTGACTGTGTAGTTAAAAATGAAAAATGGCCTGCAAAAACACATAATTTCTTGCTCAAAATACATGATCACACAGTAATTTGCACAACTGAAACGGCACCTTTACCTGCGTAAAAGTGACTGGTAGGTTATTGATCAATGCCAAAATGTGTTCCTTTCTGAGAGGATTAACAAAATGGATCGTCTTGAAGCGATGGCCATCTTGGTAGCTACCGTGGAAGCTGGGAGCTTCTCTGCTGCAAGTCGCAAGCTCTCGGTTCCGCTGCCAACAGTCAGCCGAAAACTCGCGGCTTTAGAGGAGCATCTAGGGGTTCGGCTATTGGTGCGTTCTACGCGTAGCTTGACGCTGACTGAAGCTGGATTGACCTACCTCCAGTCTTGTAAGCAGATAATCGATCAAGTGACTGAAGCAGAACGCTCTGTATCTGGCGAATACACGACCCCTAGAGGTGAGTTGGTCGTTACTGCTCCAGTCGTCTTTGGGCGTCTTCATCTCTTGCCAATCATTAATGATTTTTTGGCCTCATTTCCTAAAATTAATATCCGATTGATATTATCTGACAAATCAATGCACCTTGTAGATGATCATATCGATGCGGCTTTACGAGTAGGAAAATTACCAGATAGTAGCATGGTGGCCACCCAAGTTGGTACTGTTTGCCGAGTAGTTTGCGCGAGCCCGGAATACCTGGCCAGTCACGGCAAGCCAACACATCCTAATGACCTCATGGAGCATACATGTGTCAGTTTCGAAGGATTACCCTCTGGTCCCATGTGGAGCTTCACCTCTGCTGCAATGCCGACGGATTTATTAACCATCACGGTAAAACCTCGTCTTTCAGTAAACACTGCTGAGGCCGCTATTGATGCCGCTATTGCGAGCGTAGGACTAACTCATATTTTATCATATCAAATTGCCCATGTAGTCGAACAACAAAGATTACGATTAGTTCTTCGTGAATTCGAACCCACGCCGATACCAGTTAATTTAGTTCACGCCGGTCAGATACCACTACCCGTTAAAACTCGTAGTTTTTTTGATTTTGTTGTACCGCGCCTCAGAGTTGCCTTGCTCGGCGATAAAGATAGATTGCGGACAGGAATGAGCACCCCGGTGCCCGAATACCCTGGCTTGTAGTTATTTAAGTATGCATTCGGTCGACAATATTAATATGGGAATTTTACCCGAGATGCGTAACCGTCCAAGCTTCACCGCCTTGAAACTCAGACCTTAATCTCCTTCAACTATTGATTGACGCGCTCCCATTCAAAATGCGTTGGATCGAAAGTACCGCCATGCCACTCCATCATGTGTTCATGCTCTGGGTGGTTGGGGTCAGCCATCACTTCAAGGAAATCGGCATAACCTTGCCTGCCGCCGATGTCTTTCGGCGGGCAAGCATTGGCGCCCTCGATGCAATTCTGCACCTGAGGGCATGCCACAGCGGGTAATTTATTTTCAACTTTGATTTGGTGATTCCAGCCATCGCCGAAGTCATAGAGGTAGCGAAACGTCTTTTTCCCGTTCAACGCTTTGATCAGGGTTTTGCGGGCATCGGAGTTCACCGGTAGGCCCCATCCATCGGGGTCGGGAGTGCCGTAATTGTTGACCAAGTCGTTGCACGAGGCGGCTTCCCCTCCGTCCCGAAGCACGGGAGAAATACTTCCTTCGCAGTCTGGTCAATTGAGCTTGGCTCGCCGGCGCCCCCTGGGTGTGATATGGGGAATCTCACCCTTCACCTTTCACCTTTCCGCTTTCCGCGTTACCTTGCCATGCGTGCGGTTGCTCCGGCGCTTGCACTAGGCAACGCCGTGATACTCAAGCCAGATCCGCGTACCGCAGTATGCGGCGGTTTCGTGATCGCACGCCTGTTTGAATTGGCTGGCCTGCTGGCCGGCGTGCTGCAAGTTCTTCCTGGCGATGGCGCTACTGGTGCAGCCATGACCTGTGATCCCAATATCGGGATGATCCAGTTCACGGGTTCCACTGCGGCCTGTAGCAAAGAGGGGGAAGCTGCCGGACGTAATCTGAAGAAGGTATCGTTGGAGTTGGGTGGCAAAAATTAGTTGATCGTGCTCTACGATGCCGACTTGGATCTTACTGTCATCAACGCGGCCTAGGCTCTGTACGAAAAGTATTGCCTTACGCATCGCATGGAACAGGCCAATGAGATCATCGCAGTAAAACTTGTCGTGAGCTTGTCGAAGCGCGTAACGATGCGGCGGTTCTCCTTCAGCCACCCGAACATGCGCTCGATGGTATTGCGCTGTCGGTACTTGGGCCGATCGAACAGCCTGGGCAAGCCCGGTTTGGGTTTGCGCTTCATACTGCGCAAGGGGATTACCGTTTGCATTCGATAACGATCACAGTACCGGCGCAGGGCTTGAGCATCGTATCCCTTGTCGGCCAATAGCCATCGGCAGCGTTTGCGGGGACGGCCACGTAAGCTTGGGATACAAGCCTTATCCAGTAATGGTTGAGCATAGGCAATATCGCTGGCTTGCCCGCCTGACAACAGGAAGCGCAGCGGCACACCATTGGCGTCGCATAGCATGTGGATTTTGGTTGTCAGGGCGCCCCGGCTGCGTCCGAGCGCGTGATCTTGTGGTTCATCAGGCCCCCTTTTTTCCCGGCGCCTGATGAGGCTCGGGTTGCGCGAACGGCCTTGGAGTCGATCATCCAGGTGTCCAGATCAATCAAGCCCTGCTCATTCAACCGAATATGAAGAGGCTTGAGCATCTGATCGAAAGCGCCACAATCGCGCCAGTCGCGAAAACGTTGATACACCGTTGACCAAGGGCCGAATCGTTCGGGTATGTCTCGCCAGGCCGCGCCAGAGCAGAGTACCCAGAGGATGCCGTTAAGCATTAAGCGATCATCGGCTCATGGGCGCCCAGTACGGCGGGTTTGCGTGAATATATCGGCAACCAGATCCCAGGCTGCATCGGGGAGTTCGTAACGTTTTGCCATGCAGGTCCCCAGCCAATCATGACGGCTATTTTACCTGTTCAGACTTTTCGTACAGAGCCTAGGATGTCTATCTGCATCATGGCCAAAACTGCATGGCCACGGGCCGCGTGCTGGTACAGCGCGGCATCTACGAGCAGTTCATCGATAAGCTGACAACCAAGGCGCGTAGTCTGCGCGTTGGCGACCCGGTTCGTACGGATGTGCAGATAGGTTCGTTGATCAATGAACACCAACGCGACAATGCGCTACGTATTATCGAAGCAGCTCGTCAAGCGGGTGCAACCGTGCAGGCTGGTGGTCACTATGAGGGGCTGTTCCTGTCACCCACAGTGCTTAGCAACGTGACTTCGGACAACCCTGCGTTCTGCGAAGAAATCTTCGGGCCAGTGGCAGTGGTGACCCCTTTCGCCACTGGCGAAGACGCAATCACGCTAGCCAACGACACCGAATACGGTCTGTCGATGGCAGTCATCTCGAGTAACCTCGGGCGGGAGCTCAAGCTTGGCGAGCGCTTGCATACTGGCTTGTTACATATCAATGATCAGACCGTCAACGACGAAGTCGTCAATCCGTTCGGTGGGGTCGGCGCTTCCGGTAACGGGACAAGTATTGGAGGCCCTGCCAACTGGGAGGCGTTTACTCACTGGCAGTGGCTCACTATCAAGAGCGAAGCACCTGCTTATCCCATCTGAAGAGGAAGTCATTATGCATAAAGTGCAGATCGACGCGCGGTCACCGTCGTGGTGGTCCGAACTCCCGGCCAACCTTTTTTCCATTGAAACGCCCTACATTCGTGCACCTCGAAGACGAAGTATTGGTGAAGGTAGTCGCCGTGGGCATGTGCCACACGGACCTGATCGTGCGTGATTAACATATCTGGTGCCGTTACCGGCAGTGCTCGGCCATGAGGGCTCAGGCGTGGTCGAACCGCTAGGGCCAAACGTCAAGAACCTGAAGGTTGGGGATCATGTGGTATTGACCTAGGGTGCCTGTGGCCATTGCGCGCCTTGCGTAAGTGGTCATGAAACGTATTGCAAGAGTTTCTACGAGCATAACTTTGGCGGTGCGGGGCCGGACGGAGACATTGCTTTGCATAGCGAGAATGGCGAGCCGCGGCATGACCATTTTTTCACCCAGTCTTCGTTCTCAACCTACGCACTAGCCCGCCAGAGAAATGTAATCAAAGTACCGTCTGAAGCACCGCTGGCGTTGCTAGGCCCCTTGGGCTGCGGCATCCAAACAGGTGCAGGCGCTGTTATCAATTCACTGAAGGTTCGTTCTGATAGCAGTTTCGTCGCCTATGGCGATGGAGCAGTGGGATTGAGTGCCGTGATCGCTGCGCGCATTGCCGGTGCCATGACTATCATTGCGGTCGATGTAGTGCCTTCTCGGGTGAAGCTTGCCATCGAATTAGGTGCTACCCATACCCTAAACAGCCGAGAGGTTGAGATCATCGAGTCTGCGCGAGAAATAACAAGCGGCGGTGCCGATTTCCCACTCGAATCCACTGGACGCCGGAAGTCCTTGAAGCCAGTATCGAGGCGCTTGGTGGGCTGGGTACATTGGGTATCGTCGGAGCGCCAATGCTTGAGACGAAGGCGAGCTTCGATATTAACAGTCTGATATTGGGTGGACGCAGCATCCGAGGCATCGTGGAGGGTGACAGTGTACCCCAGGTATTCATTCCTCAACTTGTCGAGCTGTTTCAACAAAGGCGGTTTCCATTCGACCGATTGGTCAAATTCTACCCATTCGAACAGATCAACCAAGCCGCCGAGGGCAGCACAAAGGGCATCACACTCAAGCCCATCCTACACATCGCCGAACTCTGATCACGTACACCCTCAATCGGCTACACCGCTTAAGGCATTCTTACGGTCAAGCTCTTACGGTAGGGTTCATCATTGGCACCAAATGGAAGGACAAGGCTGCCATCGATACTTCAATGGTGTTTTTTAAATACTCGACCGACAATGGGCAGCAAGATTTCATCGGTTGAGGATTGATTATGGATCGTCTGTCTACATTGCTGTCTCGATTTGGCGTTCGCGCGAACCTTTTTTACAACGACAAGCTTTGTGGAGTTCAAACCTACGGTGACCTTGATCAGCGTGGTCATATCCATCTGTTGCAGGCGGGTACGGTAACGATGCAAGGTATTGACAAGCGCGATACGGTACTGACCAAGCCCAGCTTGATATTCCTGCCGCGGCCGTGTCGACACCGCTTGTTTGCCCATGAGTTTGACGACGCTCAGCTTCTCTGCGCTTCCATGGAGTTTGAAGGTGGCATCGACAACCCATTTTCAGCTTCGCTACCGGACATGCTTGTTTTGCCTTTGGATGAATTACCATTGCTGGCTACCACACTGACGTGGATGTTCGCAGAGGCGGCTGAGGGCCGGTGTGGTAAGGAGGCTGTAATCAATCGGCTGTTCGAGTTGCTGATTATATTGTTGTTCCGCCATCTGCTGGATCAGAATCAATTGCATACAGGTTTGATGGCAGGATTGGCAGACCCTCGACTTGCACACTCCTTGCTGCGCGTCCACGACGCACCCAATCATCCTTGGTCAATTGCCGAGATGGCGGATGAATCTAACATGTCACGTTCGGCCTATGCGGCGCATTTTCGAACTGTCATAGGACAAACGCCTGCAGAGTATTTATTGAGCTGGCGGGTCAGTCTGGCTCAGAGGCTATTGCGAGAAGGCCGAGCCATCAATTTGATTGCTGAAGAGGTAGGTTATGACAGTCCGTCGGCTCTGGCACGAGCATTTCGCAGAAAAACGGGGGTCAGTCCCCGTGAATGGATTAAAAGTGCTAACGGTCTATGAGGGGTATGGTTAAAGATTTTTTCTGAGAGGTAACAACGGCCTATGAACGTGCACAAACACTGGCCTGAGTACGGTTCGCACTCAGGCCATTGAGGTGATCATCAATCAATTAGAGCGGGATTCAAGTTCAACTAACGAGTGCCCGGCCACGAAAATCGAGGCGGCTAACAAACCAATGTCCTTGAGCAGAAATTGACCTGGAGCAATAGTGATGGCTGGAAAACCAAGTCCGGGTTCGAACACGCCTGGAGTTGAAAGCATAAAGCTTACAGTCGTGACAAACAAACCGGCAGATAGAGCACCTCCGAGGATAGAAAGTTTCGGAGAAACGAAACGACCCAGTATCAGTGCTCCGATGGACACCTCAAGAATACCCAGCAAACCGGAAAAGGTGTCGACACTGAAAATCTTATATACCCAGCCGAGCAATGGGCTATTGCCAACCAATGGAACCAAACCTTGCGCTTCATAATGGGTAAATTTCATACCCCCGAACCAGAAGTAAATCACGGCAAGAGCGACATAAACACCAAAAACCCCTAGGTTCATTGTGGTGACGCCCAATGAACGTTTCTGAGTATTGCCGTCCACTGTGTAATTTGCAGCAGTCAGAGTTTTCATGAGATTGAATTCCAAATAGTTGGTAACGGGTTTGGCATGACGTCAGCCCAGAGGTTGCTTGTTTCTGACTGTCCGTATGTCGTTTTAAATCCAACGGGGTTAGTACGTTGGGGGTGTGGAGATTGTTACCTTTAAGTGGAAATCAATGTGCTCCAAACGTGCAGTATTTGGTGCAGATCGTCTCGAACAACGTCTTTTTAGCCATCTGATGCTCGACCGGTGTTTGATTGGCTGCAAGCCTTTGGGGTTTGGTACAAAGCCTGGAAAAGGAGTTTCCTGTTGCCTATGGGATCAGTTGATCAACGAGGTGATATGCCGCTTCATTGGTCGATTGTTTCTGGACGGGCACCTTGAGCTGCTTGGTCGCCGAACAAGCCGATGGCCTTGGTCTGATATTTTGCGTTGGAAACCGTGGCAACGTTTCCCACCTGTTTACGACGCGCAACAGTCGGGCCTTTTCTTCTTTTCTTCTTTTCTTCCTTGCTTCTGGCGAAGCGGACCAGTGCAGTAGTGTGCAACCGCGATAAGATGCTAGAACGCTTTCAGTATCGAGTTCCTATGTCCCAAATCGACTGGCTCAGCCATCTTCTGAAAATGATCACCATCACAGGCCAGTTGGAGTTCCGTTGCGCCTACGGGGCACCGTGGCGTGTAGACAGGGTTCAGTCCGCGGCTCATGAAATTCCTTACCACATCGTGCTCAAAGGGCGGGCCGTTATAGAGGATCCAGAGACTGGGACGACAAGGGATCTGGGACCTGGTGATATCGTGCTGTTGCCGCATGGGTCGGCGCACATGTTGCACGATGGCAGCGGAAATGAGCCTAAACCCACCTGCAATCATCAAGGTCTTGGGGGGTGGACGCTCAGTGAGAATGATGGCGGTGACGAGCACTTGGATATGTTGTGTGGAAGATTTTTCATCGAGCCACCTCATGATCGGTTGATTCACAATTACCTTCCCAAAAATTTGGTGGTGCGCGCTATTTGCGATCCTGATGATGAAGACATCGGGTCCGCCTCGATTCACCTAGCCGGCCTTCTTGGGCTGATGCGTGTGGAATCCAGAGGAGATAAACCGGGCGGAAACGCCATGCTCAATGCGCTTTCTTCGGCGCTGTTCACACTGGTATTACGTACGGCTAGTGAATCCGAGCGAGCTCCAATAGGGTTGTTGGCACTGGCTGGTCATCCCCGATGGGCTCCTGCTATTTCAGCCTTGTTTGCCGATCCGGCACGTGCCTGGACCGTGCCTGATCTAGCCGATTTGTGCAGCATGTCACGGGCCACCTTCATGCGACATTTTCTGGACAAGCTGGGACGCTCCGCTATCGAGTTGCTCACCGATATCCGGATGAGCTTGGCCGCTAACGAACTGAAGAAGCCATCGTTGACTTCCGAGGCTGTGGCTGAGGCGGTCGGCTATCGATCTGTAGCGGCTTTCCGGCGTGTATTCGCGGAAACGATGGGGATGACTGTGGGACAGTGGCGCCGCCAAGCCCGTGGTGTCGAGTAATACGCTCCGTTTCGGTATGTAGACTGCAAAGCCACTAGCCCCATTGGTGAGGTGCAGCGTCTTCTTAACGAGCGACATGCACGGCTATACCCGCATAATATGTATTTCGATTTCAACGAAATGAGTTGTGTCCTGCTGCGCTTCGACCATGAAGGTCAATTGCTCTTCTGTTGATCCTTTTGAGCATTTTATTGAGCTAATACAGTCTCGAAATGAACACCGCATCAGCCTAAAGTGGGGACTCCTAACCACCTGATGAAGGAGTCACACCATGAGCCGAATTGCTATTCCCGCCATAGAGTTCTCCTGCGGCATAACGACTGATACCTGGATGCTGGCAAGGAAAATTGTTCATAGCTGTGTCACAAGCGTGAACTCTACGTACTGCTATCTCAATCCGACTTCAGGTGCTCTGGTTACCTAGACATCCAGTTAGGTGCGATATCGATAACTATCGATTCGCTCTGTTCGGTCATCGGCACTAACGCTACCAACATCAATTGTCAGTTTCTAAGTAGGCCACTTTGCCGGGCGACTAGGGCATCAATCGCCCAAATTTCGCCTGATAGCTCATAAACGTATAGCGCACCCAAACTTTTCACATATAGGAATCAGCATGTCTAACGCCGTTATCAAAAATATCCTCAGCCGCAGCGCCGCGAAATATTACGACCCTACTGCTATTTTGAGCGACGACCAAATCCGCGAGTTGGTGCGAATCGGCGCCAGCGCGCCAACATCTTTTCACTTACAGAACTGGCGCTTTATTGCTGTGCGCACGCCAGAAGCCAAAGCACGGTTGAGTCCGATTGCCTGGAGTCAGCCGGCGATCACTGAAGCTGCCGTCACTTTCATCATCTGCAGTCAATTGGCCGATTCCAGTGTAATCCCGGAGCGTCTTGCGCCGTTGGTCGAAGCGGGCGTCATGCCTGCGGCGATGGTGTCGGATTGGGAACTCCCTGCACGCGACTTGTATCTGGAGCACCCGCAGCGTCAGCGCGATGAGGCAGTACGCACGGCTACCTTCGGTGCGTCGGCGATCATTTATGCCGCCCGCTCGCTAGGCTTGGGTTCGACCCCAATGATCGGTTTCGATGCCGAAGGGGTTGTCCGTGAGTTTGGACTGGCTGAAAACGAAGTGCCGGTCATGTTGTTGTCCATCGGCGCGGAGCGTTCGGGAAACTGGGCGCAAAAACCACGCCGTCCGTTGGATGAAGTGTTGGATCTCATTTAATTGTCAGTTAAACCAGTAAGTTACGGAGACTACGATGTCTAGAAGTGCAGTTCTAACGCCGGAACAAGTGCCGGCTGATTCGAAACCGACTCTCGATGCGTTCACCAAGAACACCGGGTTCACTCCCAATATGATGGCTACCTTCGCGCAGAGCCCAATCGCGTTCAACGCATGGGCGACCCTGCTCGGCTCCATGAGTAAAGCGCTCGATGTAAAGACGCGTGACAGCATCGGTCTCGCCGTTTCCGAAGCGAATGGCTGCAACTATTGCCTGACCGTTCACAGCTTTACGGCCGAGCATATGGCCAAACTGCCGGCCGATGAAGTCATTCTCGCTCGCAAGGGCCAGGCTACCGACCCCAAGCGCAACGCTGCCCTTCAGTTCGCGCACAAAGTCATCGAGACTCGCGGCAAGGTCAGTGATGCTGATCTGAAAGCCGTCCGCGACGCAGGCTACACAGATGCGAATGTCATGGAAATTATCGCGTTGGTGGCCATGTACTCCCTGACGAACTTTTTCAATAACGTGTTCGATCCCGAGAAAGACTTTCCTGCCGTTACGCCGGCTGGATCGATCTGACGTCTATCCGGTCGTGTCGACCCTCTCCTAAGGTGTTTGGAGAGTTATCGTGATACGGGCATGACGATGAAACCCAGATGCACTCAGGAAAGACTCTTGGGACCGCATCTGGGCTTTCTCACTATGAACATCAGCCACTGTTTGCTCTATCGGGACAACATTACCTCTTAGTGTCGCGTTTAATGACCACGTTGCCCCAAGTGCCCACATTTGCAGATTTCAAGAGTGCTGAAGAGTTTCCTGCCACTGCCAGTTCGTCCGCGGCCGCTAAAAGTGCTGGTCCAAACTCTTGCATTCGTTCCAACGTTAGGCGGGAGGAGGGGCCTGCGATCACGACGACGCCTGTCGCAGGCTCGTTAGCACGCTTGATGGGTGCAGCCATGGAGCTCATGCCCAGGGCATAGGCGTCCAGGATAATGCTGTATCCACGTCCGCGATGCTCATCCAGCACCTTCAGCAAGGCCTTGATGGATGTCGGTGCGTTTGGTCCGAAGTCTTTTGGCTTGCCAATCCCCTGTCGTGTCACGTACTCGATGGCTACATCCTCGGGTAGCGTCATGAGCCAGGCCTGGCCTGCCGCACTGCAGGACAACTTCAAATCTATGCCCATGTCCGGGTCATACAGGAGGCCGGATTTCGCGCCCTGCGCCTTTGCCACCAGCGTCAACCGATCCTCATCGACGATGCCCAGCCGAACAAGTTCAGCGGTCGTTTGAGCCAGTCGATCGATTACCGGTTGGGCAATGTCCAGAACGCCCGACTTGCTCAAAAAGCTGAGACCCATCGATGCCATTTTTGTGGTGAGCGCATAGTCGCCGCGTTGCGGCATTTGGCGCACATAGCCGTAACGAATCAATTCGTGCAGCGCCCTGTGACAGCCACTGCGCAGCTGGTTCAAATCAGTTGAGATCTGAGCCAGGGCGACTCCGTCCGGATAGTCGGTGAGGTACTCGAGGATATCCAGTGATTTTTCCAGTGCTCCGCTCATAAAAACTCCTCTAATTCAAAGTTTGAATATTATAATAATTTTGAAAGTTATTCAAGTTTTGTGTATTGTCCGATCTCACCGGCCCAGAGCGTTCTGGGTTAATGACTATGAGGACGACTCTGAATGTACAATATAAACACACTGCGCAGCTCCTTGGTGGCAGGGTTCGAGGCGACCGGATTGCTCGGCTCGACAGCACGCGTACGCGGCATGAACTGAGGTCGTCGACGATGTCTCTTTTTGGAAACGCGGCCCTCGCCATGTGGTGGAACATGGCTCCAGATATGCGAGAAGACTTCGAGCATTGGCATTCCCATGAGCATTTCCCCGAGCGGCTTGGCATCCCTGGATTCCACCGTAGTTCGAGGTGGTCCTGTGTGAACGGTGGGGAGGGTATATTCGTGATGTACGAATTGGAGAGCTTCGGCGTCTTGTCGTCGCCCTCATACCTTGAACGCTTGAATGCACCCACTCCCTGGTCGAT
This sequence comes from Pseudomonas sp. IPO3749, assembly GCF_013386605.1. Lineage (NCBI taxonomy): Bacteria > Pseudomonadati > Pseudomonadota > Gammaproteobacteria > Pseudomonadales > Pseudomonadaceae > Pseudomonas > Pseudomonas sp. IPO3749. The sequence continues at coordinate 13,097 of NZ_JACARN010000111.1, forward strand.
CAAGTTGATGCCGCATCACAGAAATATGGTGCGCAGTCAATCGCATGTTCTTGAATCGCGCGGCGGTGGTGTGGCGCGCAACGCATTGACTATCCGTTTCTCCCCGAAGCGCGAACGTGAGGCCGAGCTCCGACAATCTCTGAAGGCACTCATCGAAGAGCTATCTGTTCGTCCTGGAATTACAGGTGCGCATCTACTGATACACGAGACGCCTTTGATCGCCCAGACAACGGAGCAAAAGATTCGTGGTACGGCAGACGAGGTTGCGGATTGGGCGTTGGTTGTTTGTGGATACGACACGGATGCGGTGCAGGCTCTAAATAGTTTCGAGCTTTCCGAATCTTCACTCGTAAGCCTGGGCGCACAGCCGGATCAAAAGAGCGACTTCTATTCGCTTTCCTATTCTGCGATACCCACAGATGTTTATTGAGTGCACCACAGGGAGCTTAAAACCATGAACAACAGCACGTCGCACACACTTTGCCTGGCGCATTTGAGTTTGATCGAACTGACACCTCCCGAGTTGGTTGACGCCGCAGCTGACGCCGGATTCTCCTATGTCAGCATGAGGCTCGCGCCTGCTTCGACGGAGGAGCGCCTGCACCCCATGATTGGTAATACACCGATGATGCGCGACACCCTGGCGCGGATGCGCGACCGAGGGGTCTGTGTACATGACGTAGAGTTGGTTCGCCTTACGCCAGGCACCAGGCCTGCTGACCTGGAGCCGTTACTTGCTGCTGCTGAGATGCTCGGCGCAAAGCATGTACTTGTAGCTGGAGATAGCGACGACGAGGCTGCAGTTGCTCGGCGCTTCGGCGAACTGAGCGCTATTGGAGAACGTTACGGATTGCTCATGGGCTTAGAGTTCATGCCATGGAGAGGCATCAAGAACCTGCCTTCCGCATGTCGCGTAGTTGAAGCCGCGGGGGCTGGCGGGGTTGTAGTGGACGCGATTCACCTTGCCCGCTCAGGCGGCACGCCAGAGGATCTCGCGCTACTACCAAAGAATATGTGGGCCTATTTCCAGATCTGCGATGCACCGTCAAAGGCGCCGGTTTCTGAAGAGGAATTGTTGTTTCAGGCACGGAGCGCGCGGCTCCCTCCCGGAAAGGGCGGTCTCGATCTTATTCCGATGATACGAGCCCTTCCCCCCGAGACAGTTATCTCCATCGAAGTACCACTTCATGGCTTGCCTGGTCTGCTTGCACCGGTGGCACGCGCGCGCATGCTTCGGGCCACTACGCTCGAGATCCTGGCGAAAGCCCATGCTGCTCAATAGCGGGATCTGCGTTTGCTGCAAAGCGCGTGCGATTTAATCGTTTTTTGTGCGGCACCAATATCCCCCCGATTTGTTCCTGCCTGGATAACACTCGATGCGGCCGCTGGTTGTCATGATTTACGGAAGTATCAATAGATGTAAGGCATTGGATGTATCACACGAAGGCAGCGTATTCGCTGTCGTCGCACGCTAGACCTTGATCAGCCGACTCTCAAAATAAAAATACTGGAGACAATAATGGCAGACGCCTCGGACCATGCGCACCGCGCGAAACAACAGATCAAGAAGGCTGCTGCCAGCGGCTGGATTGGATCGGCACTGGAGTTTTACGACTTCTTCATTTACGCCACAGCGGCATCGCTGATCTTTCCCCAGATCTTTTTTCCCAATAAGGATCCCAAGCTTGTCCTCATCGCGTCATTGGCGACGTATGGTGTGGGTTACATCGCTCGCCCGATTGGTGCCTTCTTTCTCGGGCACTGGGGTGACACGCATGGGCGCAAGCAGGTGCTGGTCTTGTGCATGTTTCTCATGGGCTTTTCGACGATGGGCGTCGGGCTGTTGCCGACTTACGAACAGGTCGGCGTGCTTGCCCCTGTGCTTCTCGTCTTGCTACGACTGATACAGGGCTTCGCAGTGGCTGGAGAGGTATCGGGCGCCACCTCAATGATTCTCGAACACGCGCCTTTTGGCCGACGCGGTTTCTACGCCAGCTTCACAATGCAGGGTGTACAAGCGGGACAGATTTTCGCTGCAGCGGTCTTCCTGCCACTCGCTTACTACATGCCCACTGAGGCGTTCAATGCTTGGGGATGGCGCATCCCTTTCCTGCTCAGCTTCATTGTCATCGTCGCGGGTTACATCATCCGCCGCGAGGTCGACGAGTCACTTGCATTCGCTGAAGAGGGCGCACGCGGTGCGGCCTATAAGGCGCCGGTTATTCAGGTTGTTACAGAGAGCTGGAAGGACATGCTGCGAGTGATGTGTTGTTCTTTGATGAACGTCATTCCAGTGGTAACAACGATTTTCGGAGCGGCTTACGCGGTCCAGCCGGGCTATGGCATCGGATTCGAGAAGGAAGTTTACCTATGGATCTCGGTCATGGGCAATATTGTCGCCGTGCTCATCACCCCGCTAGCCGGCAACCTGTCAGACAAGTTCGGCCGTAGGCCGCTGATCATCATCGGTGCACTCGCTCCAGGATTGCTGTCGTTCGTATATCTCTATGCCATCAGCGTTCATAGCATCTCGTTGGCGATCGTGACGTCACTGTTGATGTGGGGAGTCCTTTATCAAGGGTACAACGCGGTTTTCCCGAGTTTCTACCCGGAAATGTTCCCGACTCGCACCCGTGTCTCGGGCATGGCCATCTCCCAGAACCTCGGCACCGCCGCCACAGCCATGCTTCCGGCGCTATTCGTCGTTGTTGCTCCGCCAGGTTCGGTCAACGTTCCGATGACCATCGGGGCGATCACCCTGGGCGTGACGGTGGTCGCGGCAATCGCAGCCTGGACCGCCAGAGAAACCTCCCGAATCCCCTTGAACGATCTGGGCAATCCCGACGCGGTTCCTGTTCCTGAGCAGGAGTACGAACGGCTTCGAGAACAGGCTGTGGTCGACGTGCGGGTGGCCAAGGCATCTACCTGAGTTCTGGCTTCCACCGGGCTTCGGCGTAATGCAAGGCCCGATGGACTCCCATTAACGTGTTGAAAGCAGGAATTTGGCGAGGCTTGCGGTTCTGAGAGGAATGGCCACGGTAGATTCTGAGCTCAAGTTCGCAATTTCAGCGAGTCAAGACTGGGGATGGAATGACAAGATTAATCATGTGGCATTGCCAGGGACCGGAAAGGATCCTGGTATTGATGCTCGCTATCACGGCGCCTAAACCTTGAACCTGGACACCTACTTTTTTCTAACCGTACTTGCAGCCTTCCTGGTGGGTTTGTCAAAGGGGGGCTTGCCTAGTATCAGCATGTTAGCCGTGCCACTGCTGTCACTGGTGATGTCGCCGGTTAAGGCGGCGGCATTGTTGTTGCCGATCTTTGTGATTTCTGATTGGTTGGGGGTTTACCTGTATCGGCGTGACTTTAGCAAGGCTAATCTGCGAATACTGATCCCTGCGGGCATCGTCGGTGTGTTGGCAGGTTGGCTGACCGCATCTATCGTGTCGGATCAGGTCGTCACCTTCCTGATCGGCACCATGGGCGTAGCCTTTTGTCTGAATGTGTGGCTGTGCAAGCCAACCGATGGGGCACCGCAGCCTGCAGACCGTGCCAAGGGCTGGTTCTGGGGCACGCTGGCGGGCTTCACCAGTTTCATTTCCCATTCTGGCGGGCCACCGTTTCAGATATTCACGCTGCCGCAAAAACTAGCCAAGGCCGAGTTCGCCGGAACCGCCACTATTGTTTTTGCGGTCATCAACGCGGCAAAGATTGTTCCTTACCAGAACTTGCGTCCGTACTCCCATGAAACGCTGTTGGATGCCATGGTACTGATCCCATTTGCTCTGATAGGTACGGTGGCTGGTGCTTACCTTACGCGGAAAATTTCCGATATTTGGTTTTACCGCATTGTGCAGCTCAGCCTGTTTTTGGTATCCATCAAGCTGCTGGCGGACGCGGTACACAACTAATCGATTAACTCCATTGACGGTTGGATAATTGCGAGTTTAGTACGAAAAAGAATACGTCCCCCGTCGAGTCTGCTCCAGATACTGTCAGGGTAATGATAGGAGTACCTTCACACGGTTCTCCGCTGCATAAATGGATTCATCCAGGCTTGCCTCTCGTGTTTTACAAGCAGTCATCCTGATTTGCTGCAATGCTTCCATTCGTTGAAAGGGAAGGAGTGGAAAAAGGCGATCGACTTGGTTGAGCGGCTGGCGCTGGGGGGTAGATGTAAAAAAATCGTGACCGCCATCTACCCGCACGATAGGGACAGTCACAAAATTTATTAACATGCTCAGTGCACTAAACCTTCGCTACGACTTCCGTTAAATCTTGAAACTCTCCAACGAAGCTGAATGGAACAGCTCCTCGGGCTGAAGTAAGCGCGACGACAATCCTTCTGCGTAATGGCGTTCTAGGAAGCGGCTGAGTACATGACGATTTGCTTCGAAACCATAGGACCAGAAGTCTTCACCGAGCAATTGGCGGGCCGCTCTTAACTGATCCTCGATAAACGGTAACGTTACCTTGGTAGCGGAGGTGTCGCTCAATTTGCGCAGTGCCACAGACTTGGACTTTTCGAATGCCTTGGCTATGGCCCCGGGTAACCATGGGTGCTGCTCGGCGAGCGTGCGCCGGACCCCTAGCAAGTGCATGATCGGGAATAGCTGAGTGCGGCGATACCAGTCCGAGGCCGCTCCTTGAGGATCAGGATAAAGATAGCTGACCCTAGGATGACCTTGAGTGAAACAGGAAGGTGCACGTGGACCGATCACGGCATCCAGTTCACCGGAGGCGAGCATGCCAGAAAGCGTTTCAGTCTCTGGGGCGTTCTCGACGATGACATCTGCCGGTAGCTTCAGAACAATTTTCTCCAGACGCCCGGCCTCTTCATACCCACCACGAACCCAGGTGACGTCCGAGGCTTTCAAACCATGGTCTTCTTCCAGGAACAGCCGAACCCATACGTTCGCCGTCAACTGGTACTCCGGCACCCCGATCCGTTTGCCCTTGAGGTCTGCCGCAGACTCAATTCCGCGATCATTGCGGATGTAAATCGAAGAGTGACGAAACGCGCGGGATGGGAAGACAGGGACAGCAATATAGGGACTGGTGCCCGCTGCGGTTTTAACGCTGTAACTGCTCAACGATAACTCGCAGATGTCGTAGTCAGCATGGCGAAATGCCCGAAAGAAAATCTCTTCGGGATCTTGCAGCATAAAGATTGGGTCGACCCCATCGATCTGTACTTCGTCGTCCACCAATGGCCGAATGCGATCATAATTGCCCACAGCTATGGATAGGTTCAATTTGTTCATAATTGGTTCTCGCAAATTTGAGTGACTGCAGCATTCATACCCAGTGTGACGTCGCGTTGTTCTTCGTTGGATCGCAGCATGGCAAGGCAGATCTCTAAAGTGTCGCGAGCCCATTCACCGTCATGCAGCGGCGTGATCCCGTAAAACAGAGCCAGATACAGCTCGTCTATGACTTCGGACCGCGGCACCGCTGGCCGTTCAAGCATCAGTCGATTACGACTATTCGGGCCGTAGAGCATGATGGCATCCGCCACGGGCTTAAGGTCGCCACCTTCGCACGACACAATAATCGGGCCGAAATGCTGGAAGGCCATCGCGTCGTCGGTAGGAGAGGGGCTGACGTAGCGTGTACCGCCATAAGTGCTCTCAGCTTTGAGTCGCGCCTCCTCATCTGCCGATTGCACCTGCTGCAACAATCGACGGGCGCCGCCGTAAGCTTCAGGGCTTTTTGGCTTGCCCATTTCCCCAATCCACCCCATCCACTCGTCGGAGTCGAAGTGTCCGTAGCCGTTGTAGGTAATGGATGCGAATGCCCCATTCTCGAACCATAGAGTGGCTGTGTAGGCGCCTTCAGTTGGCCGGGCGCGGTCCCAGTTACCCACTGCCGCGCGGACACGGGTAGCGCGACTGCCAGCTAGCAAACGGACCACATCTACTTGATGTGCTGCCTGGCTGAATACTGCTCCGCCGCCTTCAGCGGTGGAGAGCTCTTCCGGGCGGCGAGGACGCAGCAGGTAGTCGGTGTAGTTCAGCGCTTGAATCATCTTCACTGCGCCAAACTTGCCGCTACCGATCAACTCCCGGGTACGCAGGTAGGGGGTATCGAAACTGTGGCAATGTCCAACGATCAGCTTCACGCCAGCATCGGCGCAATCGGCGATCATCCGATCGCATTCGTCGAGAGACAGCGCCATGGGTTTTTCGACTAGCACGTGCTTGCGATGAGCGGCGGCTATATGGGTGTGCTCAGCGTGAAACTGATGCGGGCTAGCGATGTACAAGGCGTCGACGTTACTGTCGGCAGCCAAGGCTTCGATGGTCTCGAAGGCAGGAGCATCAAAATCCCTTTCGAATTGCTCACGGGCTTGCGCCCGCGGGTCACAGGCGCCCACCAATTGAACGCGTCGGTCGGCCAGGAAGGTTGGCAGCATGAGGGTGAATGCCCGACCTAGACCGACTATGCCTAGGCGCAGCCGCCGCGAAGATTCTGCGTTGCTGGCCATCACGCACGGACCTCGTAATCAGGCTCGGCTACCATATTGGCATCGCCGCCAGCCCATACGTAATGACTTTTATATTCACGCCAGTCGATGTCCTTGGGCACGATCGCTTGAAACGAACAGATACTGGAAGGGATCGTTTTTTCACCCGTACCGATAGCGGTATCACCCGCTTGGAATGCTGCCAGGGCATCAAGCATCACTCGGCGGAACTCCACTACTGCAAGGTCACTGGCGCCCAAGCGCTCATCGGATCGGTTGGCGATAGGCCCCATGGTCACCCACATAGCAATATCTTGATTGGGGAAGCCTTTGATGCCGGTAAAATTACCGTTCTTCATAGCTTCACGATCTTGCCAGAAATGGTTCTCGTTGTTACGTAGCGGACGGTAGCCGCTGTCCAGATCAATGCCGGGCTGCTGGCCGAGGAACTTGCGCCAGGTTTCGGTTTCCGGGGTGTTATCGGGATTTCCCCAGGCCATGAAATAGAAGGCTGTGTGGGTGTCGTCGATGGGTACGTTGATATTTGCCACGTTATACAAGTTATTCGGCGGAATCAGCGCGGTTGCAGGGGCTACGAACACTGTAGATCGCACATACTCGTTGGTGGCTGCATTCTGAATGGGACGGCGAAGAGCGGCATAACGGAAGCCATAGCTGGTGCGGTCAACCTGCATTCGTGGTGCTTTGTCCGTAGAAGGTCGTAACCATTTTTTTGCGGTCGCCTCAGCGCCTCCAACCCGTGCTGGAACGAAGTCAGATGAGTGCAGACTTGAGCTGTGTGCCGAGTCGATGGCACCTTCCAGGATCTGCGCCCAGTTGCAAGGAATGATCGCCTTGGCGATGCTCACTCGAACCTTATCGTGGGGTGCCCAGGCCGGTGGCACAAATTCGGGAACTGCGTCCTGTGGTCCCATGTAGGCCCAAACGAAACCGCCCCATTCACGAGTTTTGTAGGCTGTATGTTTGACCTTTTGACACATGTTACTGGCGGCAGGCTCGGAAACCATTTCCACCACATTACCGTCCACATCCATCTTCCAGCCATGATAGAGGCAGCGCAATCCCGAGTTTTCATTGCGGCCGTAGAGCAGCGATACGCGGCGATGTGGGCAATACTCGTCCATGACACCAACGCGACCATCGGTGTCGCGGAACACGACCAAGTCCTCGCCAAACAGACGGGCCCTGACAGGCGTGCCGTCAGGCTCGCTGACTTCTTCAAGCAAACACACAGGTGTCCAGTGACGGCGCATCATCTGGCCCATCGGCGCGTCACCTTCGACGCGGCAGAGCAACAGGTTCTCTTCAGGGGTCAACATGTAATATCTCCAGCGTTCAACTAATCGTTTGTAAAAAAGGTCTCGCCTAAAGGTCGAGTACCAGCACGTCATTTCTGGCTCGGGAAACGCAAATCATGATCTGATCGTGCTGTTCGTCCTCACGCAGCACCATGTCGCGATGCTCGACGTCACCTTCAATCAGACGGGTACGACAAGAGCCGCAGGTGCCACTCCCACAAGAACTTGGTGTCCGAATACCGTTGTCGCGTAAAACCTCCAGAATTGAACGGTCGGCGGGAATTATGATGTCGATTCCGCTCCGGCCAAGGGTCACCGAAAAAGGCCGGTTTTCGGCGAAGCGACTCTGGTCGACACCGAAGCTTTCAAAATGTATGGAGCCGGGTGGCCAGTGCCCCGTCATGTCCAGCACGCTGTCCATCAACGGCCGGGGGCCACAGCAGTACACATGTGTACCGCTGCTTGGTTTGTCGAAAACAGGCCAGAAATCGTAAGCGTCTGCTGGCTTGCCGAAGTCGTGGTGAATGACTGACGTGTTAACAAATTCGGCCCCCAGCAGCTCATCCCTGAAGGCGGTGAGTTCCGGATTACGGGTGCAGTAGTAAAGTTTGAAGGGGATGACGGTGCTGGCCTTCAGGTGACGCATCATCGATAGGATCGGGGTAATACCGATGCCTCCGGCAACGAAGATGAATTGCCGGGCGTTCTCGGTAAGTTCGAACTCATTTTGCGGTGTTGCCACCGGTAGCAAGTCGCCTATCTTGATATCATCTGCCATGCTCACCGAACCGCCTCGTCCGTTGGCGTCACGCTTGACCGCAATGACATAACGCTCACGTTCTTGCGGGTCGTTGCTCAATGAGTAATTGCGGATGCTTCCGTTGGGCGCCCTTACCCTGAGGTGCGCACCGGCCGTAAACGCTGGCAGATGTATCCCCTGCGGGTGGGCCAATTCGAAGCGGAAAATGCCGCGGGCAATTTCGGATTTAGCGGTCACCTTGAGGCCTGTGAACCCATCATCGAGCTGTTCGGAACTACTCATCGCTGTTTCCTCATTACATCGGATTGCGGATTAAGCACGCCCACGAACCGAGAATTGCGTAGATATCTAACGTTTTTTAGGCGTGCTTCAACCAATCAGGCTGCTTTATCCTATTCGTCGGTCAGTGGCTTTTCGCTCAAGGCGTTAGCTGGCACCGCAATCAGAACTGCCAAACCCCCCGCCAGGACCAGTATCCCGATTATCGTCAGTCCGATTGCGAGGCTGCCGGTAACTGTGTTGATCCAGCCCAATCCGATGGGCGCACAGAACGCTCCGATCTGACCAAGAGAGCTGATCGCCGAAATGCCCCCTGCTGCGGACTCATCATTAAGATAAGCCGGAGGAATCGACCAGATGATCGCTGCGGCGCCAAAGTACGACACTGCAATCATTGCCAGGCAAGTAATTGAAATAATGGCCGAGTCCACAACGTGAGGCAGCAGGCAGGCACCCAAGGCACCGAAGGCGATACTGATAAAGAAGTGCTTACGACGCTCCAGACGAATGTCGGAGCTGCGCGCAATGAGAATCATGGCGATCGCCCCCACGATGTATGGCACGGTGGAAAGCAATCCGACTCGCAGTACATCTTGGATGCCAGTGTTCCGTATGATGGTAGGTGTCCAGTAATTGAGGATCGTGCCACATAGCGGCACGGTGGCCCAACCAGCAGCAAGGACGTACACGCGCGGATCCTTGAGCGCAGCCAGCACAGCATGACGCTTATCGGTAACGGGCTTCTTGCCCGCGCGGTCAGCGGCCAGCGCGTCGAGAATAATGGACTTCTCCTCGTCGTCGAGCCACTTTGCCTGCTCGGGTTTGTCTACCAGATAGAAGTAGGCCGTCACTCCCATTACAGCAGCAGGAAGACCTTCCAGGATGAACATCCACTGCCAGTTTTTCATTCCCATGACGTCAACGAAATGCGTGAGTATCCAACCGGACAGGGGACCGCCGATGATTCCCGCTGCGGCGATGGCCAGTAAGAAGCGCAATGTGATGCGAGCGCGCCTGGCACCTGGATACCAATAGGTCAGATAAAGAATGATTCCAGGCCAGAAGCCGGCTTCGGCAGCGCCCAACAGGGCACGGGCAATGTAGAACTGAGTGGGCGTTGTCATGAATGCCATGGACGCTGAGATCAACCCCCACAGCATCATGATCCGGGTGATCGTCAACCGGGCACCAATCTTTTGCAGGTAAAGCGTGCTGGGTATTTCCAAAGCGATGTAGCCTATAAAAAACAAGCTTACGCCGAGTCCGTAAGCAGCATCGCTCATACCTAAATCGTGCTTCAGGTAAGCCTGCGCGAAGCTGATGTTCACGCGATCCAGATAATTGAGAACCCAAGCCACGAAAATGAAAGTCATCAAGCGTAACGTGACTTTTCTATAGATCTTATCGATGCGCTCATGGTTGCGCTGGAGAAGATGGGGCACGGCATCTGTCATTGTTGTTGTCATTGTGCACGCCTCGGACTTTGTGTAGCGCAGCCAAAGCCTGGGGAGCCTGGCGTGCTTTTTTATTAGGTCTCTAAGATAGTATGGCGATTTTTTTCTGCACGCAATGAAAAAGGAACGATATCTAATTATTTTATGAGCTGACGCATGTGTTTCGACAACGCGTTATGCTTACTCCGCTGACGCGAGTGATGAGAACGGACCTTGATATGACTGCACCAAAGCCCTTGGCCCCCAAACAACCTGAAACCCAGGAAATACTCAGGCATTGGCACGATGTTGTGCCTGATGATCGTCTCGCTCACTTGGTCAAGGATGCAACGCGCGCGCTGATCAGAGCGCTGCAGATGCGATTAACTGAACACGGCGTATCCTTTGGTCATTGGGCATTCTTGCGAATCCTCTGGGAGACAGACGGGTTGACTCAAAAACAGCTCAGCACTCAGGCTGGACTGATGGAGCCTACGACTTTCGCAGCGGTGAAGGCGATGGAAAAACTGGGTTACGTAGCCCGACAGCAGAGGCCGGAAAATAAAAAAAATGTTCACGTTTTCCTCACCGAGGAAGGACGCCGGCTGAAGGATGTTTTGATTCCTCTGGCGCTAGAAGTCAACGAGGTGAGTGTGGCCGGGCTTAAGGAGCAAGACGTCGAAACAGCACGACACGTTCTATTAACAGTAATAGAGAACCTCGCAAACGCTGAAGCGAATTCCATCAATCCGTCTCATCGGGTACCGTCAACGCGGGAGGTTGGACGCATGATCAATGAACGTGGCGAGACTGTTTGTCCGGATTAATGCCGTGTCGCAAACCGTTGAAATTTAGTGCTCCAATCCGTCGGAATAAGACTGTTTCTCAAGCTGAGCGCTGGCGCATCTTCAGATCGCCTCGTCTCCTGGCGTTCCGCTTTTCATACACCTGTGAACAACGTCAGGAAGGCTGTACCTCACCCCCCTGATGAGCGCAGCAACCGGGGCCGCCTCTACGCAGCTTGCCTTCCATTGAAAAACTATGCGCCTTCAACTTTGAGAATACCCAGCAGCACCTGAGCCTCTGGCACCATGTACGCGTTCCTGCGAGTGAACACGGCGATCCTGCGTTTTATTGTGGTTTCCTTGCGTTAGGGCGGTGTGCACCAATCACATTGGCAGGTCTGGTGGAAAGATCCAACCTCTGAGGCAGCCAAGTATCCATATGTAGCGAGTTCATGGCTGCGCCACTTGCTCATCTGGGCGGTGAAAGGGTAATCCCCCTGAAAAAAGTACGCATCAGAAGTAGAATTTTCTCCTGACCGGATCAAGGAAATTTTGCATGAAGACATCGCGTTTTTCAGACAGTCAAATCATGGCCATTCTCAAGCGAGCAGAGGCTGGAACCCCAGCCCCAGAGCTGTGGCGTGAGCACGGCATCAGTTCTGCCACGTTCTATAAGTGGCACACCAAATTCGGCGGCATGGACGCTTCGCTAATGCTCCGTATACGTGAGCGGGAAGAAGAGAACCGGTAGCTTAAAAAAATGTACGCCGAAGAGCGCCTCAAAGCCGAGATCATCCAGGAAGCCATGGCAAAAAAGTGGTGACGCAATCTAGGCGACGAGAGATGGCACTAGAGGTTGTTCGTTCCGGTCGGTGTAGCATCACAGGCTGGTGTGCCTGGCTTTCGTGGTCACTATCCCTGCTATCGCTATCAGCCACGCACGGCGTCTGAAAACTCTGAGATTGCGGATCATTTGATCCGCCTGACATACAACCAGCGAAACTGGGGCTTCGGCTTATGCTTTTTGTACCTGCGCAACGTCAAAGGCTACCGCTGGAACCACAAGCGGGTGTACCGGATTTACCGCGAGCTGGAACTGAACCTACGCATCAAGCCGCGCAAACGTACCATGCGCGAAAAGCCTGAACCACTGGCTGTTCCGCAAGCCAGCAACCAGTGCTGGTCGATGGACTTCATGCACGATCAGTTGTCGGACGGACGCAGCTTTCGGGTTTTCAATCTGATTGACGACTTCAGCCCGGAAGCGCGCAGCATGGAAATTGATTTTTCTCTTCCGGCTGAGTGTGTAGTGCGAGCGCTGGATCAGGTCATCGAATGGCGCAGAAGCCCGCAGGCAATCCGCAGCGATAACGGCCCGAATTTATAAGTGCCAAACTCACTGGGTGGGGCGAGAAACGGGGTATCCGCTTGGATTATATTCAGCCGGGCAACCTGCAGCGAAACGCCTACGTCGAGCGCTATAACCGCACGGTGCGTTACGACTGGCTGGGGCATTATCTGTTTGAATCGATAGCGGACGTTAAGGGTTACGGCACACACTGGATCTCGACATACAATTACGAGCGCTCGAATATGGCACTTGGAGGCATCACCCCTAAAAAGAAGTTGGCCTTAGTGGCCTGACGTCTATCTCTGACGTGTATTAGAAATGGGGGGATTACCATTCGTTTTGCCTGGAGGCGGTTGCGGCCACATTGTTGGGACACAATATTGCCACGCAAGCTGCTGGAGTAGAGTTAGCGGTAGGGCAAACTGGCTAATCCACCATGACCTATCGTTTGTGATTGCAAGTCGATTGGAACAAGAGTTGGTGGCAGACCGAAGTCGGTCGTTTAACTGGCTATTGGAGTGGAGCATACACCTATTGGGAAGGTGATGAGACGGCTGCTAACAATAGCTTGTCCGTCTCACCTGTACTGGTTTATGAATTTTCAGGCCAAAGTATCAAGCTCTACATAGAGTTAGGGATGGTCTGAAGTAGCCCCATGTTTTCCGGCTACTTCGTCATAGGCTTTTTCAAAAACGGTAGCCGAACAAATTGGATCAAATCTGCCGTCTATCTCATGCTTTTTTGCCATTGCGAGCACCTCGCAGCAGCCATTTATTCTATCACAGGCGCACCTCTCCCGCATTGGATAGCAAGTGTCAGCGCGCCATCCATAGGTTCAACAGGGCGAACAGCGTTACCATCTGTACGGTGTTCTTGACCAGACCTCGGAGGCGCACCTGGGTGTAACCAAACTGACGCGTGATCACCCGGAACGGATTCTCAACCTTGGCGCGAACCTGGGATTTGGCTTTCTCGATCCTGCGCATCGCTTTGTACAATGCGCTGCCCTTACCGTGCTTTTTGTAGGTGCTGCGTCGGGCTGCAACCTGCCAGATGACTTGGCGTCCTGTATGTTCTTCGTGCTTCTCGACTCCGGTATAGCCAGCATCAGCGCACACTACGTTTTCCTCGCCATGCAGCAATTTATCGACCTGCGTGATGTCTGCAACATTAGCTGCTGTGACCACCACGCTGTGCACCACGCCTGACTGATCGTCGACACCGATATGCGCTTTGGCGCCGAAGTAATATTGATTGCCCTTCTTCGTTTGGTGCATTTCGGGATCGCGTTTGCCATCTTTGTTCTTGGTCGAACTTGGCGCGTGAATGATCGTCGCATCGACGATGGTGCCTTGTCGCAACGACAGCCTACGATCACCAAGATACCCGTTGATCACACCTAATATCCTGGCGGCTAACTCATGTTTTCCAGCAAGCGGCGGAAGTTGAGGATGGTGGTTTCGTCAGGGCTACGCTCCAGGCTCAGCCCGGAAAACTGGTGCAGGATCGTGGTTTCGTACAGCGCCTCCTCCATCGCCGGATCGCTGTAGCCGAACCAGTTCTGCATCAGGTGCACGCGCAGCATCGCCATCAATGGATAGGCCGAACGACCGCCTTCGCCCTTTGGGTAATGGGGTTCGATCAGGGCGACCAACCGCTTCCAGGGCACTAGCCGATCCATCTCGATCAGGAACAGTTCCTTGTGGGCCTGTTTGCGCTTACCGGCGTACTCGGCATCGGCGAGGGTCATTTGCTTCATCGGAAAACTCGGCGACAGGCGTTCTGGGGATTTTGCCAAATCAGGAAGTCTTTTTCAGGATTTCCCTAACCTCGTCTGTATACAATGCTGCCGGGTAAAGTTCTAAATTCTCGAAATCTGAAAGGGTGGTTCCCGATATCGGGGGATTATCAAACCAGGGTTGAAAACATAAGCTTCCTCTCACGCCAACAACGGCTAAATGAAAGAGGATCTACAGATGGCACGTATTACTATTCCAACTCGCGACCAAGCTCCCACCAACACCCACTCCACCCTCGATGCAATTGGTAGCCAAGTTGGTTTTATTCCAAATATGTTTCGTATGCTCGCTTCCAGCCCAGATACTTTCGCAGGTATCATTGGTTTTCAGGGTGCGATGTCCAAGGCGCTGAACGTAAAAACCCGTGATGCTATTGCTTTGGCTGTGACTCAGGTCAACGACTGCCATTACTGCATGAGCGCGCATACGTACATTGCGACTAACCTGGTGAAAAGTTCGGCCGAAGAAATTGCAATGAATCGCCAAGGTCGCTCCGAAGATCCAAAGCGCGCTGCTGCCGCTACATTTGCCAAAACGCTGGTAGAACGCCGCGGCAAGGTAACCGATCAAGAACTCGCAGCCGTACGTGCTGCCGGCTACACAGACCCAGAAATTATCGATATCACCGCTTTGGCAGCGCAGTTCCTTCTGACTAACTTCATCAACAACATGGCTGACACTGATATTGATTTTCCT
>NZ_JACARN010000112.1:0-31781 GCF_013386605.1 Pseudomonas sp. IPO3749
CCCCAAATCACTGTCGGATTACGGGCACACCGAGCGTGAGCGAGGTGCCGAGTGTTGGGGCAAGAGCCCTTTGGTTACTTTGGGGCTTTTCCAAAGTGACCCGCCGTAAGGGCGGAACCAATACCCGCCGTTACCCAAAAAACGAATATGTACTCAATCATCCAATTTTTTTCCCATCCAATGGCTTTTTTCTCCCCGCCCAAGGTCCACATCCTCCAAGCACCCTTGAATCAGGAGATTCCCGCAATGACCACCCCCAAAGCCCTGTTGATCCTCCACGGCAAGCAAGCCCTCAACGAGGACGTACGCTCTGCCGTGCAGGCCCGACGCAAGCAGGGCGGCGAGTTGGCGGTGCGGGTCACATGGGAAGGCGGCGACGCCCAACGCCTGGTCAACGAAGCCCTGGCCGACGGCTACACCCACATCATCGCTGGCGGCGGCGACGGCACCTTGCGCGACGTCGCCGAAGCCATGGCCCAGGCCAAGACCGACGCCAGCCTGGTGCTGATGCCCCTGGGCACCGCCAACGACTTCGCCAAGGCCGCCGGCGTGCCGCTCGAACCCGCCCAGGCCCTGGCGCTGCTGGATGTACCGCCAAGGGCCATCGACCTCGGCCAGGTCGGCGGGCAAATCTTCCTCAACATGGCCACCGGCGGTTTCGGCAGCCAAGTCACCGCCAACACCTCAGAAGACTTGAAGAAAGTCCTGGGCGGCGCCGCGTACCTGTTCACCGGCCTGACCCGCTTCAGCGAGTTAAAGGCTGCCTACGCCGAACTCGATGGCCCCGATTTCCACTGGAAAGGCGAGCTGCTCGCCCTGGGCATCGGCAACGGTCGCCAAGCAGGCGGCGGCCATGAGCTATGTCCAGGCGCCATGGCCGATGATGGCTTGCTGGATGTCAGCATCCTGCCCGCGCCTCAGGAGGTGGTCGGTACCTTGCGTGAGTTGATGAACAACGGCTGGGGCCTGGACACCATGTTCGTTCGTGCGCGCCTGCCGTGGGTGAATATCAAGGTCGCACAGGGCCTTTATATCAACCTGGATGGCGAACCGCTGGAGGGCGATGACCTGCACTTCGAGGCCCTGCCCAAGGCCTTGCGCGTGCACTTGCCGGTGGATTCGCCGTTAGTCGTCCAGGCTGATGATCTGCTCGCGCACCGCGAATAACACCAGGCCGGCCACGTCGAAAATCTGCAGGCGTTTCATGATTTGCGAGCGGTGCGCTTCCACGGTCTTGATGCTTAAGCCCAAGCCGTGGGCGATTTCCCGGGTGGACTTGCCGCGCACAATCAACCGCAGGATCTCCAACTGCCGCGCCGTAAGGTTGTGGCTGTGGCCGGCCGGGGTGGCGGGGCCCTGGTTGCGTACCAGCGCCTGATTGATCACCGTGTGGGCAATCGCCGGGCTCAGGTAGCGCTCGTTGTTGCGCAGGGCCAGCAGCGCGTGTTCCAGCTCGTTGGCGGTGGTGTCCTTGAGCAGGTAGCCATGGGCGCCGGATTCGAGCGCGCACATGATCAGTTCCGGGTCGGTGTGCATCGACAGGATCAGCACGCGGCTCTTGGGGTAGGCGCGCTTGAGTTGTTGCAAGGCATCCAGCCCACCGGTGTGTTTCATCGACAGGTCCAGCAGCACGATATCGGGCAGCAGGGCGCTGAACTGCTCCAGCAACTGTGCGCCATCGCTGGCCTCACCGACCACCGTGTAGCCGCGAATGTCCTGGACCAGCGCGCGTACGCCGGCCCGGATCAGAGCATGGTCATCCACCAGGAGTAATGTGCAGGTCACTCGAGAACCTTAGGGGAACTGGCCCGTTCGAGGGCGCGGGGCGCCCAGGGGAAAAGCGCGTCGATCCGTGTCCCTTTGCCTGGCTGGCTGTTGACGGATAACGAACCGCCAAGTTGATCAATCCGCTCTGACATGCCGGCCATGCCCCGTTGGCCTTCCAGGCCCGGGTTGATGGCCGGCGAAAAACCCTGGCCGTCATCGCAGATACTCAGCGACAGGCCCTCGGGCAGGCGTTGCAGGCGTACCAACAGATTGCGCGCCTGGGCGTGGCGTAGCATGTTGGTCACCGCTTCCTGGGTGATGCGAAAGGCCGCAACGGCCATTTCTTCCGGGATGCCGGTCAGCCGCTGCTGGCATTCCAGGCTCCAGTGAATCGGGGTGTTTTCCAGGGTCTTGAGCAGGTGCGCGCGCAGGCTGGCTTCCAGGCCCAGGCTGGCCAGCTGGCGAGGGTTGAGGATGGCCGAGACGTCACGCACCTTGGCCAGGGTTTCATTCAGGGTGTTGCACAGCACTGTGCACTGGCTTTGCAGGTCTTCGGGCAGGCGGCGCTTGAGCCATTCACTTTGCAGCTTGGCGGCGGTGAGCAGTTGGCCGATATCGTCATGCAGCTCGCGGCTCAGGCGGTGGCGTTCGTTTTCCTGCACTTGCAGCAGGCGATCGGCCAGTTCCTGGGGTTGGAACTTGATGGATTTGCGCGAGTGCCACTGTTGCAGGCCAACCACCACCAGCGTGGCCAGGTTGAGCAGCACCAGCAGCGGCAGGGCGGCGGAAAAACTATAGGCCCACAGGCTCAGCAGCAGCGAGCCAAGGCACAGGGCGAGGATCAAACGGCGTGCATTGCTGCGGGACGCGGACCTTGCGATGAGTGTCTTGAGGTTGGCGTACATAGCGGATGGAGCCAATGAAGGTTCGCTGCGGGAAGTCCGGTCACGGCGGCTGACAGGGCTTTGTTTGGAATGCGTTATCGAATCGTTTTTATGCATGATGAAGTTGAGTCACTTCGAGCGGGGCATAGTACCACCACTATTACCGTTGGTCGCCTGGTGCTGTGTTCGACTGGGTTATTAGCCGCGCAAATGCTCCGGGCGGTATTCCCAGAGTTCATGGAGTGGGTAGTTATATTATTTCTGTTCGGTTGTATCGTTATTACCGTTAATGGCTAATTGATATCTTTGCCTGCGTGATTCAATTCCACTGGATGAGTCGTTTTCAGATAACTTCTGATTTAAATGCGACCTGATATCCGCTCAAGACACGTGATGCACCCGCTGCTGCGGTTTAAAGGCGAAGTCTTTCTGCGGAATATGCAGTGTCACTGTGGCGATCAATGTCGTTTGCTCCGCTTCATCCAATGCCAGTTGGCCTGTCTTTACATCAATCAACTCCAACTGCCAGGCCAGTAACTTCAGGCATTCTTCCAAGGCGTCCAAGGCTTGATCATGCAGTTGCAGCGGGCTTTCGGCATTGGCGATCAGGTACTGGATGTGCCGCGAGAATTCGCTGATGGCCTGCAGGGCAAGGCAATCGGCTCTTTCGGCGAGCTTGATCAGGCTGATTTTCATGCAGTCGATAGCGTCACTGTCGTTTCGGATCAAATGCAGGTGGCTCAGGCACTCTTCCGATTTGATCAGCAGCTTTTCAGCTTCCTGAAGGAATTCGGGAAGTGCAAGTTGCCACTCGTTACCGTCGTTCATCATGCAAGTCTCCACAACATAAGGTCGGGTGATGAGATGTAGCACCGGGTGAATGGCTTAAAACTAGCGCTGAAATATGACTGGAATCTGTAGGTCGCTTCTGAATAATCAGTAGGAAGCTTATTAGAATGACGGCGACGGCTGTGCGCGGCCCTCATGAGCGGGGTCAATTGCACACCTTTAATTGCCGACAGTTGAATGTCTGGAAGGCCCGTGGGCCGAGGGCTTGGGATGGCAAACAAAAGCCTGACTCCATTCATGCATTGAGAATGGCGTCACATTAATGGCTATTAGATATTGCGAATATCAGGTTGGGCCTGATTGTGCGTAGGGGAATCCCTTACATGGCGGAACCTTGCGTCGAATTGAATGTCGCGCAACGTCGCTGTACCCCTGTCTGGAGAGGCCAGCGCAGTAAACCATGATGTCAGTGTGACATCAATGAATTTACGTGGCATTTTACACGGGTCAAGGTCTGGCGCTTGCCGCCGATAACAAGCCTTAAGTGAGCTGCACAATCCCTTAGCGCATCAGGAGCTTTTAATGGCCGGCATTCTCGACACGGTAGATCAACGCACGCAACTGGTGGGTGAGAATCGCCTGGAGATCCTCATGTTCCGCCTGTTCGGGCGTCAGCTGTTCGCGATCAACGTGTTCAAAGTGCAGGAAGTGCTGCAACTGCCCAAGCTGACCTTGATGCCGCAGCGCCATCCGTTCGTGTGCGGCGTGGTCAACCTGCGTGGCCAGACCCTGCCGGTGATCGACCTGTCCCAGGCCATCGGCATGCGCCCACTGGTGCCGGGCCCCAACAGCACCATTATCGTCACCGAGTACAACCGCTCGGTGCAGGCGTTCCTGGTGGGCGGCGTGGACCGCATCGTCAACATGAACTGGGAAGCCATCCTGCCGCCACCGACCAGCGCCGGTCGCCAGCATTACCTCACGGCCATCAGCAAGGTCGATGACCAGTTGGTGGAAATCATCGACGTGGAAAAAGTCCTGGCCGAGATCGTGCCGTACAACGCCAAGGTTTCCCGGGAAAAACTCGAAGACCCGGTGCTGGAGCGTGCCCGTGGCCGCGAAGTGCTGCTGGTGGACGACTCCAACGTGGCCCTCTCGCAACTGCGCGACACCCTCGGTCAACTGGGCGTGAAGATGCACATCGCCAGCGACGGCCTCAAGGCACTGAACATGCTCAAGGCCTGGGCCGACAGCGGCCAGGTGATGACCGACAAGCTGCTGATGATCTTCACCGACGCCGAAATGCCCGAGATGGACGGCTACCGCCTCACCACCGAGATCCGCAACGACCCGCGCCTGCGTGGCCTGTATGTGGTGCTGCACACCTCGTTGTCGGGCAGCTTCAACGACTCGATGGTGAAGAAGGTCGGTTGCGACAACTTCCTGTCCAAATTCCAGCCCGACAAGCTGGTGGATGTGGTGCGTCAGCGTCTGATGCTGGACGAAGTGCCCGCTTGACCTTAGGGTGATGGCTTTGCCCCTCAGGAATGCAGGCCCATGCTTCGTCTCAGCGCGTTGTACCGTTACCCCTTGAAGTCCGGCAAGGCCGAAATCCTGCAACAGGTCGGCCTGGATAAGCTCGGGGTGGACGGGGACCGACGCTGGATGCTGGTGGATGAAGGCAGTGGGCGTTTCCTCACGCAGCGTGCGGTGGCGAAGATGAGCCAACTGTCGGCGCTGTGGAACAGCAGCGGCGGCCTCACCCTGAGTTCGCCGGGCTACACGCCGCTGGATGTGGCGCTGCCCGGCAACGACGCCGAGTTGCGTGGCGTGACCATCTGGCGCGACACCTTGCGCGTGCCCGATGCGGGCGACGCGGCGGCGGATTGGGTCAGCGACTTTATTGGCAAACCGACGCGCCTGGTGCAGATCCCCGTCGAGCGTGCCCGCACCACCCAGGCCGGTTACGGCAAGGATGACGACCAGGTCGCGTTTGCCGACGGTTACCCGCTGCTGGTGATCAGCCAGGCGTCGCTGGACGACCTTTCCCAACGCATCGGCCGCCCCATGGAAATGTTGCGTTTTCGTCCCAACCTGGTCATCGAGGGCAGTGAAGCTTTCGCCGAAGATGGCTGGAAACGCCTGCGTATCGGCGACGTGGAGTTCCGCGCGGTCAAGCCGTGCTCGCGCTGCATCCTCACCACCATCGACCCGCAAACCGGCGAGCGCAGCGTTGACCGCGAACCCTTCGCCACGCTGGAGGCTTACCGCAAGACTGAAGACGGCGCGATTTTCGGCCAGAACCTGGTCAACGATGGCATTGGCCGCCTGGAAGTCGGGATGCCGGTGACGATCCTTGAATAGTTTTCTTCACGCATAAAAAATGCCCGTCTCCTGCGAGACGGGCATTTTTTTGCTGCCGGGAAACCCTTAGCCGCGGTATTCGCACAGGTAAGCGGTGTCCACGGCGACCTTCAGCTGGAACTTGCTGTTGGCCGGCACGTTGAACTGGCTGCCGGCGGCGAAGGTTTCCCACTCGCTGGCATCCGGCAGTTTGACGGTCAGGGCGCCGGACACCACGTGCATGATTTCACGCTGGGCGGTGCCAAACTCGTATTCGCCGGGGGCCATGACGCCGATGGTCGCCGGACCTTCTGCGGTGCCGAAAGCGATCGACTTGACGGTGCCGTCGAAGTACTCGTTGACTTTAAACATGGGCGATTCCTCGGAAAAGGGTCTGGAAAGGTCGGCCAGTATGCCCAAGGGCAGGGAAGCTGCCTAGACCGGCAATATCAGCGGCAGCAGGCGCGCCGTATTGCGTGCATCCTCCAGCGCCCGATGTTGCTGGCCATGGAACTGCATCCCCGCCAATTGCAGGGCGCCATTGAGCCCCAGGGGCTTGTCCAGGCGCCGAGCCTTGGCGAAGCGCTGCTTGAGGTTCACATGGGGCGTGGTGGCGAGCGCGCTGGCCAGGCCATGGCGCTGCCATTCCAGTTCCAGCTGCCGGCGATCGTAGTCGCCCCAGCTGGCCCAGCCTTCCAGGCGCGGCTGATGCTGGCCCAGCCAGCGTTCGAACGCCGGCCACACCTCGGTAATCGGCGCCGCACCGTCGATGTTGGCCTGGGTGATGTGCGTCAGTTGGCGGCAAAAGGGCGTCAGCAATGGCCGGCGCAGCGGCCGCACAAAGCGCTGGAAGTGGTCCAGCTCGCGTCCCTGGCGGTTGACCAGGCTCGCGCCGATCTCGATGACTTCCATCTCCGTCACGGGCCAGCCGCCTTCATCCGTTGTGGCTTCAAGGTCAATAATCAGCCAATGAGGCATCGTGCAGGTTCCCGTACTCTTCCCTTTCTGTTGGGGATAGAGCGTAGCCCGGCCCTGTAGTTCCGCCTAGGGGTCAGACGATCTCCAGCAGAACCTGACGATTGCGCACCTGATCACCGGCAATCACTTGCACGCCTTTGATCACGCCGTCGATACCGGCCGTCAGCGGATGCTCCATTTTCATGGCTTCGAGCACCAGCAGCAGTTGGCCTTTGGTCACGCTGTCGCCGGCACTGACCCGCACATCGACAATTGCACCGTCCATCGGCGCCTTGACCGTGCCGCTGCGGGCGTCGGCCTGGCGGTTGGCGACTTGCTGGGTGCAGTCGATCACCCTGAGACCGGGTAGCCATAGTTGGTTGCCGTCGAGGTGATAGGCGGTGCGGCGGCGGATACCGTTGAATACCAGGGTGGCATGGCGGCCGTCGGTGATGAGTTGCAGGGGTTCGGCACTGACGGTGTGGATGTCTCCGTTGACCTCCAAGCGATAAATACAAGGCGCGCTGGCGTTGTTGCACCATCCCGCCAGGCCTTGGGGGTGCTGGTTGGCGCTGTGCTGGTAAAACAGCGCGGCGGCCAGGGCGAGTTGTTCGGGTGACGGCGTCAGGGGAGGGATTTCGCTGAAGTGCTCAGCGATAAACCCGGTGCTGAAATCGCCATCGACGAAATCCGGATGCCTGAGCAAATTCACCAGCAGTGGCTGGTTGGTCGCGACCCCCAGCAGCACCGTGTCTTCCACCGCCCGGAGCAATTTGCGTCGAGCCTCTTCACGGGTGGTGCCATGGGCGATGAGCTTGCCCAGCATCGGGTCGTAGAACGGGCTGATGCGTTGGCCTTCGATCACGCCGTGGTCGATACGCACGCCAGTGGCTGGCTCCCAGCGCACTACATCGCCAGTTTGCGGCAGGAAGCCCTGGGCCGGGTCTTCCGCGTACAGGCGCACTTCCATGGCGTGGCCACTGAGGGTGACGTCGGCCTGTGTCAGGGGCAGCGGCTGGCCGGCGGCGATCTGCAGTTGCCAGTCCACCAGGTCGAGGCCGGTGATCAGTTCGGTCACCGGGTGCTCCACTTGCAGGCGCGTGTTCATTTCCAGGAAGTAGAAACGGCCGTGGCGGTCGAGCAGGAATTCCACGGTGCCGGCGCCGACGTAGTTCACCGCACGTCCAGCCTTCAGCGCGGCTTCGCCCATGGCTTGGCGCAGCTCGGGCGTCATGACAGGGCAGGGGGCTTCTTCGATGACCTTTTGATGGCGGCGCTGGATCGAACAGTCGCGCTCGCCGAGGTAAATGAGGTGGCCGTGGCTGTCGCCAAACAGCTGGATTTCGACGTGGCGCGGGTCGACCAGGGCGTGTTCGAGGATCAGTTCGTCGCTGCCGAAGGCGTTTTTGGCTTCCGAGCGGGCGGTGTGCAGGTTGTCCAGCAGGTCTTTCGATTGGTGCACGAGGCGCATGCCGCGACCGCCGCCGCCGGCGCTGGCCTTGATCATCAGCGGGTAGCCGATGCGGTCGGCTTCCTGTTGCAGGGTGAGGTCGTCCTGGGCGCTGCCTTGGTAGCCGGCGATGCAGGGCACGCCGGCTTCGAGCATGGCGAGTTTGGACAGGCGTTTGCTGCCCATCAGTTCGATGGCCTCGACGCTGGGGCCGATGAAGGTGAGGCCGGCGTGTTGGCAGGCGCGGGCGAAGTCGGGGTTTTCGGAGAGGAAGCCGTAGCCGGGGTGGATGGCGTCGGCGCCTGTTCGTTTGGCGGCGTTGAGGATGGCTTCGATGTTGAGGTATGACTGGTGGACGGGGGCCGGGCCGATGGGGACGGCTTCGTCGGCCATTTGGACGTGCAGGGCTTGGGGGTCGGCTTCGCTGTAGACGGCGACGGTGCGATAGCCTAGGGATTGGGCGGTGCGTTGAATGCGGCAGGCGATTTCGCCGCGGTTGGCGATCAGGATTTTTGTTAGCTGCGGCATTTCTGCGGTCCTCGGGTACATATCCATTTCTGCGGTAGCGGCTGCTGGCGGTTCCGCTCTTACAGCGGGTCACTTTTGGAAGGACCCAAAAGTAACCAAAAGGTCCTCGCCCCAACACTCGGCACCTCGCCTAGGCTCGGTGTGCCCTCACTCCGGCTTGAATCCGTGGGCCGCCGTCATGGGCCATCCTTGGCCCAGGACGGCTAACCCGGCGTCCTGCCGGGTTACCCACGGATTCAAGCCTGCGTTCGGCCAGCGTGTTTGACGGGGCGCCCAAAATCAAAAGCGCGGCGGCCTTAGAGCCGACCGGTTTGTACGTGCCGTACCGGGTCCAAATGTGGGAGCGGGCTTGCCCGCGAAGGCGTCATCTGCACCACTTCGGTTTTCGCTTCTGCACAAACGCCTGCGTCCCCTCAATCCCTTCCTCACTCCTCACCGCCTCGGCAAACCACTGCGCTCCGCGATCCAGCACCGCCTCCAGCGGCTCATCCACGCTCGCAAGCAGCAGCGCTTTGGTCCGTGCATTCGCGCCTGGCGCACACTTCAGGACCTGGCTCAATACTTCATCCAAGCGTTCTGCCAGCGCCTGCGGGTCGCGCTCGGTAAAGTGCACGACGCCCAGTCGCTCGGCTTCTACGCCATCAAAGCGCGCGGCGGTCAGCGCCAAGCGGCGTGCCTGGGTCAGGCCAATCCGCTTCACCACAAAGGGTGCAATCTGCGCCGGTAACAAGCCCAGGCTGGTTTCCGGCAGGCCGAATTGCGCCTGGTGATCGGCGATGGCGATATCGCTCACGCACGCCAGGCCAAAACCGCCGCCCAGCACCGCGCCTTGCAGCACCACGATCACCACTTGCGGCACGGCTTCCACTGCCTGCAGCAAGGTGCCGAATGCCCGGTTCAGCGCTTGCAGTTGATTGCCTGCGGTGACCAAGTCCTTCACATCCGCCCCGGCGCAAAAGTGCCCGCCCGCGCCGCTGATCACCACGGCCCGGGTCTGGCTGTCCAATTGCGCCAGCACGCTGCGCAGTTCATTGACCATTGCCAGGCTCATTGCATTGCGGCTTTCCGGTCGGTTGAGGGTGATGTGCAGCACGCCGTTATGCGGTTCGAGCAGCAGGGTGTTCATGGTTTTTTCCCCGGTAATGTGCCCATCAGTTTGCAGATGATGCCCAGCATGATTTCGTCGGCGCCGCCGCCGATCGAGACCAGGCGCACGTCGCGGTAAGCGCGGGCCACCGGGTTGTCCCACATGAAGCCCATGCCGCCCCAATATTGCAGGCAACTGTCGCTGACTTCGCGGCCCAGGCGCCCGGCCTTGAGCTTGGCCATGGAGGCCAGGCGCGTCACGTCCTGGCCTTTGATGTATTGCTCGGTGGCCTGGTAGACCAGCGCGCGCAGGCATTCGATTTCGCTGGCGAGTTCAGCCAGGCGAAAGTGGATGACCTGGTTGTCGATCAGCGCCTTGCCGAAGGTCTGGCGCTCCTTGCAGTATTCGATGGTGCTGTCGATGCAGTGCTCCAGGCCCTTGATCATATTGGCCGCGCCAAACAGGCGTTCTTCCTGGAATTGCAGCATCTGCATCATGAAGCCCGCGCCTTCGTGGCCGATGCGGTTGCGCTGGGGCACGCGCACGCCGTCGAAGAACACCTGGGCAGTCTCGGAGCTGTGCATGCCGAGTTTTTCCAGGGGCGGGCTGACGCTGATGCCGGGGGTGTTCATCGGCACCATGATCAGCGATTTGTTGATGTGCGGCTTGTCGTCGGAGGTGTTGG
Source organism: Pseudomonas sp. IPO3749 (assembly GCF_013386605.1). Lineage (NCBI taxonomy): Bacteria > Pseudomonadati > Pseudomonadota > Gammaproteobacteria > Pseudomonadales > Pseudomonadaceae > Pseudomonas > Pseudomonas sp. IPO3749. The sequence continues at coordinate 10,491 of NZ_JACARN010000112.1, forward strand.
CCAGCAGGCAGATGAAGTCGGCGCTGGGCGAGTTGGTGATCCACATTTTGCTGCCGTTGATCACGTAGTCGTCGCCGTCCTTGCGCGCGTGGGTCTTGAGCCCGGCCACGTCGGAGCCGGCGCCGGTTTCCGAGACGCCGATGCAGCCGACCTGCTCGCCGCTGATGGCCGGGCGCAGGAATTCGTCGCGCAGTTCATCGCTGCCGAAGCGGGCGAGGGCGGGGGTGCACATGTCGGTCTGCACGCCGATGGACATGGGGATGCCGCCACAGCGAATGGTGCCGAACTCTTCGGCGGCGACGATGGAATAGCTGTAGTCCAGGCCCATGCCGCCGAATTGCTCTGGCTTGGAAATGCCCAGCAGGCCAAGGTCACCGGCCTTGCGGAAAATATCGTGGATGGGAAAGCGTCCGGCCTTTTCCCATTCGTCCACATGGGGGTTGATCTCGCGGTCGACGAAGGCGCGGACGGTGCGGCGCAGCTCCTGGTGTTCCTGGGTAAAGATCATTTTTATGGTTCTCCTAAAAACGCGCTACACCGAAGGTATTGGCCTGCAACTCACGCACCTCGGCTTCGTGGCAGATATCCAGCAGAAAGCCCAGCAAGGTCCGCGTGTCCCGTGGATCAATCAGCCCGTCATCCCACAGGTTCGCGCTGCCATAAAGTGCGGTTGACTGGCTGTCGAGCTTCTGCGCGGTGACTTGTTCCAGCATGTCGAGCACCTTGGGATCCGGCACCAGACCATCCTTCAATTGCTTGGCCTCGGTGACAATGCGCAGCACCTTGCCCGCCTGCGCACCGCCCATCACCGCCGTGCGGCTGTTGGGCCAGGCGAAGATAAAGCGCGGGTCCAGGCCGCGCCCGCACATTGCATAGTTGCCGGCGCCATAAGAACCGCCGACCACTATCGTCAGTTTAGGCACCCGGGCGTTGGCCACCGCCTGGATCATCTTCGCGCCGTGCTTGATCACCCCTTGCTGCTCCGACTCGGTGCCCACCATGAAGCCGGTGGTGTTGTGCAGGAACAGCAGCGGCGTGCGGCTCTGGTCGCACAGTTGGATAAATTGCGCGGCCTTGCTCGCGCCCTTGGGCGTGATGGGGCCGTTGTTGGCGATCACACCGACGGCGCGGCCTTGGATGTGCAAGTGGCCGCAGACGGTGTGGGCATCGAACTCGCCTTTGAATTCGAGGAAGTGCGAGCCGTCGGCCAGGCGCGCGAGAATTTCGCGGACGTCGTAGGGTTTTTTCGGGTCGTCGGGGATCAGGCCCAGCAGTTCTTCAATGGGGTACAGAGGCTCTGCGTAGGTGCGTTTGGGCGCCAATGGCAGGCGATCATTCCAGGGCAGCAGGCCTACGATCTCCCGTGCGATGCGCACGCCGTCCGCATCGTTTTCCGCCAGGTATTCGGCAGTGCCGGCGGTTTGCGCGTGCATCTCGGCGCCGCCGAGTGCTTCATCCGTCGCCACTTCGCCGGTCGCGGCCTTTAGCAGCGGCGGCCCGGCGAGGAACAACTTGGCCCGGCCACGCACCACCACCACGTAATCCGACAGCCCCGGCTGATACGCGCCGCCGGCCGTGGCCGAGCCGTGTACCACGGTGATCTGCGGCAAGCCCATGGCCGACATCCGCGCCTGGTTGGCGAAGCTGCGCGCGCCTTCGACGAAAATCTCGGCGGCATAGTTGAGGTTGGCGCCGCCGCTTTCGGCCAGGGTCACCACCGGCAGCTTGTTCTCCAGGGCGATCTGTTGCAGGCGCAGGGACTTCTTCAGGCCGGTAGGCGAGATGGTGCCGCCCTTGATCGCGCTGTTATTGGCCACCACCAGCGTGCGCACCCCGCTGACGTAGCCGATGCCGGCGATCAACCCACCGCCGGCGCCGCTGCCGTCCTTGTCGTCGTGCAGCTTGTAGCCGGCCAGGCTGGCCAGTTCCAGGAACGGCGCGCCGGGATCCAGCAGCCGGTTGAGGCGCTCGCGGGGCAGCAGTTGGCCGCGTTTGTCGAACTTGGGCTGGGCATCCTGAGCCTTGGCGAGCAGGTTGGATTCCAACTGGTGAAGCTGAGCGATGGCCGCGAGCATGGCCTCGCGGTTTTGCGCGAACTGGGCGCTGTGGGCGTCGATCTGGGATTCAATCACCGGCATGGTCTATTGCTCCGCCTTGAGTACATCCGGCAGGTAGGCGCGGTGAAAGCCATTGAAGGGCTCGCTCGGCGCCTGCGCCTTGTGCAGCGGCCAGGCGCGGCTGCCCAGGCTGGCCGCTCCGTCGATGCGCAGGGTGCTGCCGCTGATAAACGCGGCGGCGGGGCTGAGCAGGAACACGATGGCCGCGCTGACTTCCGACTCGGTGCCGATACGCTTGAGCGGCACGTGTTCGCGCAGCGTCGGGATCACCGCCTTGAACGCGCCTTCGTAGGTGTCCATGCCGCTGGAGGCGATCCAGCCCGGCGCCACGGCGTTGACCCGCACGCCGGCGTAGCCCCATTCGAAGGCGGCGGTCTTGGTGAAATTATCCATGCCGGCGCGCGCCGCGCCCGAGTGGCCCATGCCGGGCATGCCGCCCCACATATCCGCAAGCATGTTGACGATGGCGCCGCCGTGCTTGCTCATGGATTGGTTGAACACTTCGCGGGCCACCAAGAAACCGCCGACCAGGTTGGTGCGCAGTACGGTTTCGAAGCCTTTTTGATTGATCGCGGCCAGCGGCGACGGGTATTGGCCACCCGCATTGTTGACCAGGCCGTGGATCGGGCCGTGCTCATGAATGATGTGTTTGACCAGCGCCTTGACGGCCTCTTCATCGCGAATGTCGCAGGCCTGCCACGCGGCGCTGCCGCCATCTTCGGCAATCTCGATCGCAACGGTTTGCAGTTTTTCCGGCTTGCGTCCCACCAGGATCACCTTGGCACCCAAGGCCGCCAGTTCATGGGCTGTGCAGCGGCCAATACCGCTGCCGCCGCCGGTGACTATCACGGTGTGCCCTTGGAACAGGTCGGCTTTGAAGATCGAGTCGAAGGCCACGGCAACGCTCCTGTTAGTTGAGTGAATCTGCGATGTGCTGCGGCACGGCGATGGGGATTTCCAGCAGTTGCTGGGCGAAGGCCTTGCCCTGCGGGTCGATGCGCAGGCTGGCGATACCGCCGCCGCCCAGGGCATTTTCCAGAAGGAAGTTGAGGCTGTGGCTGCCCGGTAAATACCAGCGCTCGACGCGGCCATGGACGGGGTCCAGCACATGGCTCATCCAGTCGACGATCACTTCCGGGGTCAGCGCCTCGGCGATCCACGGCAAGTACTCGGGATCGCGGGCGATCACGCCGATGTTGCTTTGGTTGCCCTTGTCGCCGGAGCGCGCCACGGCCAGTTTCACCAATGGCACGTTGGCGTCGGCGTGGCCTTGGGGTTTGGGCGGGGCAATCGGTGCTTCGGGCAGGGCGGGGGCGTCGGCAACCGGCAGGGTGCAGGCATGGCGTTCGCCCTGATAGTCGATCAGCAGCTCGCAGGCGGATTTATCGATCAGGAATGAAAACAGCCGGATCAACGGGTACACGCTCGGTCGTCCGCCGACGATGCCGGTCAGGCCCGGCGCCATGCCGGTGGCGGCTTGGGCGATCTCTCGGGCGAACAGCACCAGCGCCTGTTTACTCGGGTGACGCACCGCCAGTTTCACCACCACTTCGCGACAGTCCTGGCGCCTTGCGTGGGCGCCGTAGGTCGCTTCGCTGCCGAGCAGTTCGATGTTCACCTCGGTGTACGGCGCCCAGCCGCGTTGGCTGAACAGCTCCGAGGTCTTGTCGATGATCGCCTGGCTGACCCGCTCGGCCTTCGCCACCGCCTCGATTCCGGCGATCAGGCAACTGGCGGTGCAGCGGAAGCCGTCCGGGTAGGTCGCACTGACTTTGTACTGATCGGTGGGGGGCAAGCCCTTGGCGCCGTGCAGGCGCACACGGTTCTTGCCTTGCTGCTGCAACTTGACCTGGCTGAAGTCGCAGATCACATCCGGCAGCCGGTAGGCACGCGGGTCACCGATTTCATACAGCAGTTGTTCGGCGACGCTGAGTTCGCTGATCAACCCACCGGTGCCGTCGACCTTACTGACGGTGAACTGCCCGTCGGCGCTGACCTCAACGATGGGAAAACCGATGTGTGCGTAGTCCGGCACGTCGCGCCAATCGGTGAAATTACCGCCGGTGCACTGCGCGCCGCATTCGATGATATGGCCGGCCAAGGCGGCCTGGGCGAGGCGGTCGTAGTCCTGCCAGGACCAGTCGAATTCGTGCACCAGTGCCGCGCTGACCACGGCGCTGTCGACCACGCGGCCAGTAATGACGATATCCGCACCCAGTGCCAGCGCCTGTGCGATGCCCGGCGCACCGAGGTAGGCATTGGCGGACACGCACACGGGCGGCAACGGCGTGCCGTTGAACATGTCGGTGATGTTGTGCAGTTGCTTGAGTTGGGGCAGCAGGTCATCGCCCAGCAGCACGGCGATTTTGAGTGTGACACCGGCCTTGTCACAGGCCGCTTGCAGGGCGGCGGCGCAGGCCTGAGGATGGATGCCGCCGGCGTTGCTGATCACGCGAATGCCCTGGCGCTGGATATCCGACAGCAATGGCGTGAGCACTTCGACAAAATCCGTGGCGTAGCCCGCCTGGGGATCCTTCATGCGCGCGCCGGCGAGGATCGACATCGTGACTTCCGCCAGGTAGTCGAACACCAGGTAATCCAGTGTGCCGCCGTGCACCAGTTGGGCGGCGGCGGTGCAGGTGTCGCCCCAGAAGGCGCTGGCGCAGCCGATACGAACCGTCTTGCTCATGAGAAATCCTTCCTCGAATGGCTGTGGGCGAGACTACCAAGCAAGCGCTTGGTTTGTAAACTCCAGTCACAAGTTTTAGCCAAGCGCTTGCTTGGGTGGCCGCCACGGCCTAAATTGCCGGCCAAGACGTCCGTGAAAGTAGAGGAGAGAGGCATGGATGAGCATAAAGCCCTGCGGGTGATGCGCACCATGGTAGACGGCGGCCAATTGACCGACCCCGACAGCGCACGCGGCAAGCTGCTGCAGACTGCGGCCCACTTGTTTCGCAACAAGGGCTTCGAGCGCACCACCGTGCGCGACCTGGCCAGCGCCGTGGGCATCCAGTCCGGCAGCATCTTTCATCACTTCAAGAGCAAGGACGAGATCCTGCGCGCAGTGATGGAAGAAACCATCCACTACAACACCGCGATGATGCGCGCGTCCCTTGAGGAAGCCACCAACGTACGCGAGCGGGTGCTGGCGCTGATCCGCTGCGAATTGCAGTCGATCATGGGCGGCAGCGGCGAGGCCATGGCGGTACTGGTGTACGAATGGCGTTCACTGTCGGCTGAAGGCCAAGCCCAAGTGCTGGCCCTGCGTGACGTGTATGAGGCGCTCTGGCTGCAAGTGCTGGGCGAGGCCAAGGATGCTGGCTATATCCGTGGCGACGTATTTATTACGCGACGTTTCCTGACCGGTGCCCTGTCTTGGACCACCACTTGGTTTCGCGCCGAGGGCAGCCTGACGCTCGAGCAATTGGCCGAAGAAGCCCTGCTCATGGTTCTGAAAGCCGATTGAGGTGCAAGCTATTAATTTGCCGGTAGAAAGTTGTCTCGCCAGACAAAAACGCCTAGCTTATCGCCATTAGCGTTTTTGAACGGTGTGTGCCTTGATGTTTTCGCCATGGCGGCTGGCTGCAGGACTTACCTTTTGGGCACTGGGCACCGCGTGGTGGATGCCGGCGTCGGCGGCGCAGTTGGTGCGCATTGGCGCGGCGCACTTTCCGCCCTACACCGTGCGCCCGGAGCAGGGCGCCGATACCGGTTTGCTGCCGCAACTGGTCGAGGCGTTGAACGCCGCGCAAACCGATTACCAGTTTGTGTTGGTGCCTACCTCAATCCCTCGGCGTTTCCGCGATTTCGAGCAGGGCCGAATCGATATGGCCATCTTCGAAAACCCCGCCTGGGGCTGGCAGAAGATTCCCCACACCAGCGTCGACATGGGCCTGGAAGACGCCGAAATCTTCGTCGCCCAGCGTGAACCCGGCCGTGACCAGGCTTATTTCGCTGACCTGAACGGCAAGCGCCTGGCGGTATTCAGCGGTTATCACTACGCCTTTGCCAACTTCAACCCCGACCCCAAGTACATGGCCGAGCACTTCAACGCCACGTTGACCTATTCCCATGACAGCAACTTGCTGATGGTCGCGCGCGGGCGTGCCGACATCGCCCTGGTGACGCGTTCGTACTTGAGTGATTTCATGGTGCGCAACGCGGACATGGCCGGGCAGTTCCTGGTGTCGGAACGCATCGATCAGGTCTATCACCATTACGCCTTGCTGCGCCCGAAAGCGCCGATCACGGGGGAGGCGTTTGCCGCGTTGCTCAAGCGCTTGCGCGATGATGGCGAGATGCTGAAGATTTTTGAGCCGTATCGCATTGATGTGACGGCGGTGCCCTGAGTGTGGGAGCGGGCAAGCCCGCTCCCACATTTCCTACAGCGGTGTGTCACACCCGTCGCGCAAACGTATCACTATGGCTGCCCGACACCTTGCGGCAGTGCACCAGCGCATCCCGGATCATGAAGTTCACCAGGGTCGGCGAGACGCCGAGTTCCTTGGCGATATCCTTTTGCGGCACGCCGTGCAGGCGGTACATCTCGAACGCGTAGCGGGTGCGTTGCGGCAGCTCCGTCAGGGCGTCGGCGATGTTTTCCAGGGTGTTGAAGTTGATGTGCGAGGTTTCCGGTGAAGCGCCGTGAATAACCACATTCAAGCCTTCCTCTTCCGTCCCGGAGTATTTGAGCTCCAGGGCCTGCTTGCGGTAGTGATCGATGGCCAGGTTGCGCACGATCTGGAACAGATAACTCAATTGCGCCTTGAACGATGACGTGATCGTCGGCGCCGACTGCAGCCGGAAGTAGGCGTCCTGCACTACGTCTTCGGCGCGGGAGCGGCAGCCGGTAATGCGTGCCGCGATCTTCACCAGAATCAGCCGATTATCGACGAATGCCTGGAGAAGCGGTGAGTCGCACCTGCCTGTGGATACTTGTTCCGTCATGGAAATCACCTTGTCGCAAAAGAGGTTAGGGGAGGGCGTCCTTGCTGAGGCCTCCTACACATCGGGCAACAAATTATGCTGAATGATAATGATTGTCAAATGAGAAGGCGAACTAATCTTATGCTTTCTTGTTAGGTGTGAACCACGTCTCGCGCGTAGCCGGCGACTAATTATTTGCCGGTGCCGTCCGTTCTTCTGGGTGACAGGTCCGTTAGCGAAACGGCCAAGGATCAGCACCCGCAGGAGGACGAAATGGGTTTCTATCGTGCATACAGCGTGTTTCAGTTTGGAGTCGTCACTCGATGAGTACGCCGACCCGACTGCGCCTGTTCTGCCTGCCCTATTCGGGCGCCAGCGCCATGGTTTACGCACGCTGGCGCCGATCCCTGCCTGAGTGGTTGCAGGTATGCCCACTGGAATTGCCGGGGCGTGGCATGCGCATGGACGAGCCGCTGCAACGCGACATCAAGGTCTTGGCCGCCCAGCTCGCGGATGAAATCAGCCGCGACTTGAACGGCCCCTACGCCTTGTTCGGCCACAGCCTTGGCGGCCTGCTCGCCTTTGAATTGGCGCATGCGTTGCGTGCGCGCAATGTGCCGCCGCCGCTGGCCCTTTTCGCTTCCGGAACGGCCGGGCCGGCGCGTCGTGACGTCAGTGAATACGCCATCGAAAAGACCGACGAACAACTGATCGCCCGCCTGCGCGAACTGCAAGGCACCGCCGAGGAAGCCCTGGCCAACCCCGAGTTGATGCAGTTGATGCTGCCGATCCTGCGCGCCGATTTCCTGCTGTGCGGCAGCTTCACCTACGGCGAGCGCGCACCGCTGGGCATGCCGATCCACGTGTTCGGTGGCAAGCAGGACAGCGTGCGCGCCGACCAGTTGCTCGACTGGCAGCTCGACGCTGCCAGCGGTTTTTCCCTGGACATGTTCGACGGCCACCACTTCTTCCTCATGCAACACGAAAGCGCCGTGCTGCGCTGCATGCGGCGTTACGCCGACGAACACCTGGCCCGCTGGCGTAATGGCGCGGCACGGTCACTCGCCGTCGGCTGAGCAAGCCCCCCGAATTGTTGAATTTCCCGTAAGCCGATTTCAGGCAGGAACCCCATGATGGACGCCTTTGAACTTCCCCGCACCCTGGTCCAGTCCCTTCAACGTCGCGCCGCGCAGACCCCGGACCAGGTCGCCCTGCGCTTCCTCGCCGAATCCGCCGAGCACAGCGTCGTGCTCAGTTACCGCGACCTGGACCAGCGCGCCCGCACCATCGCCGCCGCCTTGCAAGCCAATGCGGACCTGGGCGACCGTGCCGTGCTGTTGTTTCCCAGCGGCCCGGATTACGTCGCGGCGTTCTTTGGTTGCCTCTACGCGGGGGTGATCGCGGTGCCGGCCTATCCGCCGGAGTCCACCCGCCGTCATCATCAGGAGCGCCTGCTCTCGATCATCAGCGATGCCGAGCCGCGCCTGCTGCTGACCATCGCCAGCCTCGCCGATGGCTTGTCGCAGATCGAAAACGCGCCGCCGGTAGTGAGCGTCGATAGCTTGGAAAGTGTCGGCCATTGGGTCGCCCCTGACCTGCACCCGGACGATATCGCCTTCCTGCAATACACCTCCGGTTCCACTTCGCTGCCCAAGGGCGTGCAGGTCAGCCACGGCAACCTGGTCGCCAACGAAGTGCTGATCCGTCGCGGTTTCGGCATTGACCTGAACCCGGATGACGTGATCGTCAGCTGGCTGCCGCTGTACCACGATATGGGCCTGATCGGCGGCCTGCTGCAACCGATCTTCAGTGGCGTGCCCTGCGTGCTGATGTCGCCGGCCTACTTCCTGGGTCGGCCATTGCGCTGGCTGGAAGCGATCAGCGAATACGGCGGCACCATCAGCGGTGGCCCGGATTTCGCTTATCGCCTGTGCAGCGAAAGGGTCAGCGACTCGGCCCTGGAACGCCTGGACCTGAGCCGGTGGCGCGTGGCCTATTCCGGTTCCGAACCGATCCGCCTCGACACCCTGGAACGCTTCGCCGAGAAGTTCGCCGCCTGCGGTTTCACCCCGAATAATTTCTTTGCCTCCTACGGCCTGGCCGAGGCGACCCTGTTTGTCGCCGGTGGCAGCCGTGGCCACGGCATCCCCGCGCTGCGCGTCGACGAGCAGGCCCTGGCCGCCAACCGCGCCGAACCGGGGCAGGGCAGTGCGATCATGAGCTGTGGCACCAGCCAGCCGGAACACGCGGTGCTGATCGCGGACCCGCACACGCTTACAGAAGTGGCCGACAATCACGTCGGTGAGCTCTGGGCCACCGGCCCGAGCATCGCCCACGGCTACTGGCGCAACCCCGAAGCTACCGCCAAGACCTTCGTGCAGCACGCCGGCCGTACCTGGCTGCGCACTGGCGATCTGGGCTTCATCCGTGACGGCGAGGTGTATATCACCGGTCGCCTCAAGGACTTGCTGATCGTGCGTGGCCACAACCTGTATCCCCAGGACATCGAGCAGACCATCGAGCGCGAAGTGGAAGTGGTGCGCAAAGGCCGGGTTGCGGCCTTTGCGGTGAATGAGCAGGGCCTGGAAGGTATCGGCATTGCCGCCGAAATCAGCCGCAGCGTGCAGAAAATCCTGCCGCCCGAAGCGCTGATCAAGGCGATCCGCCAGGCCGTTGCCGAGGCGTATCAAGAGGTGCCAAGCGTAGTGGTGCTGCTCAACCCCGGCGCCTTGCCCAAGACCTCCAGCGGCAAAGTACAGCGCGCAGCCTGTGCGCTGCGCCACAAGGACGGCAGCCTGGACAGCTATGCGCAGTTCCCCGACCTGCAAACGCAGGTGCGCGAAGGCGCGCTGGAATCCGAGTTGCACAACCAGATCGCGGCGATCTGGTGTGAACAACTGAACATCGCAAGCGTTGCCGCCGATGATCATTTCTTCCTGCTCGGCGGCAACTCCATCACCGCCACCCAGGTGGTCGCACGCCTGCGCGAAACTCTCGGCCTGGAACTGAACCTGCGCATGCTGTTCGAAGCGCCGACCCTGGAAGGCTTTGCCGCCAACGTTGCGCAGTTGCAGCAAGACGGTGGCGTCGCCCAAGGCGCGATTCAGCGCCTGTCACGCCAAGAGGAGTTGCCTCAATCCCTGGCACAGAACCGCCTATGGATCACCTGGCAACTGGACCCGCACAGCAGCGCCTACACCATCCCCGGCGCCCTGCGCCTGCGCGGCGAGCTGGATGAAGACGCCGTGCGTGCCAGCTTCCAACAACTGATCCAGCGCCACGAAGCCCTGCGTACCTGCTTCTACGAGCGCGACGGCCGGGCCTTCCAGCGTGTTGACGCCAAGGCGGATTTCGACCTGCAAGTCATCGACCTCAGCGACCTGCCTGTTGCCGAGCGCGAAGCCCGTGCGCAACAGATCCGCGAAGACGAAGCACGCACCCAGTTCGACCTGGAAAAAGGCCCGCTGTTGTGGGTGACCCTGGTGCGCCTGGACGATGAAGATCACCAACTGCTGGTGACGCTGCACCACATCATCGCCGACGGCTGGTCGCTGAACATTTTGATCGATGAATTCTCGCGCCTGTACGCCGCCGCCGCCCAGGGCCAAACCCTGGAGCTGCCGCCCCTGGCCCTGCAATACGCCGACTACGGCAGTTGGCAGCGCCAATGGCTGGCCGAAGGTGAAGGCCAGCGTCAACTGGCGTACTGGAAAGCACAGCTGGGTGAAGAGCATCCCACCCTGAGCCTTGCGACCGACCACCCGCGCTCGGCACACCACCGCCACAGTGCCTCACGCCACACCGTGCGCCTTGGCGCGAGCCTCAGCGAAGCGATTCGCCACGCCGCCCAGGCCAACGAGTCCACCCCGTTCATGCTGTTGCTGGCAGCGTTCCAGAGCCTGCTGCATCGCTACAGCGGCCAGCGCGACATTCGCATCGGCGTGCCCAACGCCAATCGCCCGCGCCAGGAAACCCAAGGCCTGGTCGGCTTCTTCATCAACACGCTGGTGTTACGTGCCGAGCTGGACGCACGCCTGCCGTTCAACGCGCTATTGGCCGCCACACGCCAGGCGGCGCTGGGTGCCCAGGCCCATCAGGACCTGCCGTTCGAACAACTGCTGGAAGCCTTCCCACAGGCACGCGAACAGGGCCTGTTCCAGGTCATGTTCAACCACCAGCAACGCGACCTCAGCGCCTTGCGCCGCCTGCCCGGCATGCTCGCCGACGAGTTGCCGTGGCACAGCCGCGAAGCCAAGTTCGACCTGCAACTGCACACCGAAGAAGACCGCAACGGGCGTCTGAGCCTGTCGTTCGACTACGCCGATGAACTGTTCGAAAACGCGACCATCCAGCGCCTGGCCGAGCACTACATCAACCTGTTGCACGCCGTCTGCGAGCAGCCCCAGCAAGCCATCGGCGACCTTGCGCTGATGCAGCACGACGAACAGGCGCTTTACAGCGAAGCACCCTGCGCACCGGCCCAGCAGTGGTTGCCGGAACTGCTCAACGATCAGACCTCGGACAACACTGCGCTGGTCTGGGACGGCGGCAGCCTGACCTTCGCCCAACTGCACACCCAGGCCAACCGCCTGGCCCATTACCTGCGTGACAAAGGCGTCGGCCCGGACGTGTGCGTGGCCATCGCCGCCGAGCGTTCGCCGCAACTGTTGATCGGCTTGCTGGCGATCATCAAGGCCGGTGGCGCCTACGTGCCGCTGGACCCGGATTACCCCGCCGAACGCCTGGCCTACATGCTCAAGGACAGCGGCGTTCACCTGTTGCTGACCCAGACCGCGCTGCTGGACCAGGTGCCGAGTAGTGACCGCGTGTGCGTCATTGCCATGGACAGCCTGCATCTGGACAGCTGGCCGACCCAGCCACCCGGCCTGCACCTGCACGGCGATAACCTCGCCTACGTAATCTACACCTCCGGCTCCACCGGCCAGCCCAAAGGCGTGGGCAACACGCATGCCGCGCTGGCCGAGCGCTTGCAGTGGATGCAGGCCACTTATCAACTCAATGAAACCGACGTGCTGATGCAAAAGGCGCCGATCAGTTTCGACGTGTCGGTGTGGGAATGCTTCTGGCCGCTGATCACCGGATGCCAGCTGGTACTGGCTGGTCCTGGTGAGCATCGCGACCCACATCGCATCGCCCAGTTGGTGCAGGAACACGGGGTGACCACGCTGCACTTTGTGCCGCCGCTGTTGCAGTTGTTTATCGACGAGCCGTTGGTGGCTGAATGCACAAGCCTGCGTCGCTTGTTCTCGGGTGGTGAAGCCTTGCCCGCCGAGTTGCGCAACCGCGTGTTGGCGCAGTTGCCGGCGGTGCAGTTGCACAACCGTTATGGCCCGACCGAAACCGCGATCAACGTGACCCACTGGCACTGCCGCGCCGAAGACGGCGAGCGCTCGCCAATCGGCCGGCCACTGGGCAATGTGATCTGCCGCGTGCTGGATGAACAGCTCAACCCCGTGCCGCTGGGCGTGCCGGGTGAGCTGTGCATCGGCGGTATCGGCCTGGCCCGGGGTTACCTCGGGCGTGCCGGGCTGACGGCGGAGCGTTTTGTTGCCGATCCCTCTGGTGAGGCCGGCGCACGCTTGTACCGCACCGGTGACCGCGCGCGTTGGAATGCTGACGGCGTGATCGAGTACCTCGGTCGCCTCGATCAGCAGGTCAAGCTGCGCGGCTTCCGTGTGGAACCGGAAGAAATCGAAGCGCGCATGCTTGGCCTGGACGGCATCGCCCAAGCCGTCGTGCAGGTGCATGACGGGCAGTTGATCGGCTACTTCACCGCCCAGGGCAGCCTGGACGAACAGCAGGTCAAAACCGCGTTGGCCGCCGAATTGCCGGAGTACATGGTGCCCGCGCTGTTGATGCGCCTGGACGCCATGCCGCTGAGCCCCAGCGGTAAGCTGGACCGCCGCGCGTTACCGGAGCCGGTGTGGCAAGTGCGTGAACATGTCGAACCTGAAACCCCGCTGCAACAGCAGATCGCCGCGATCTGGCGCGAAGTCCTCGGCCTGCCAGGCATTGGTCTGCGCGATGATTTCTTCGCCCTCGGCGGCCACTCGTTGCTGGCCACGCAGATCATCTCCCGCACCCGCCAGGCCTGTGACGTCGAGCTGCCGTTGCGCACCTTGTTTGAAGCCAGTGAGTTGGGGGCGTTTGTCGAGCAGGTCGGCCTGATCCAGGCTTCAGGCCAGCGCAACCAACAGACGGCCATCGCCAAGGTCGACCGCAGCCAGCCGGTGCCGTTGTCCTATTCCCAGCAGCGCATGTGGTTTCTGTGGCAGATGGAACCGGACAGCCCGGCCTACAACGTCGGCGGCATGGCGCGTTTGCGCGGCGTGCTGGATGTGGGGCGTTTCGAGGCGGCGTTGCAAGCGCTGATCATGCGTCATGAAACCCTGCGCACGACGTTCCCGAGCGTCGACGGCGTGGCCTATCAGAAGGTCTCGCCGCAAACGGGACTGCGCATGGACTGGCAGGATTTCTCCGCGCTGGGCGAAGCCGAACGCCAGCCGCGCCTGCAGCAACTGGCCGATCATGAGGCACACACGCCGTTCAACCTGGAAACCGGGCCGCTGCTGCGCGCGTGCCTGGTCAAGGCCGGCGAGCAGGAACACTACCTGGTCCTGACCCTGCACCACATCGTCACCGAAGGCTGGGCCATGGACATCTTTGCCCGTGAACTCAGCGCCTTGTACGAAGCCTTTATCGACGAGCGCGACTCGCCGCTGGCGCCGCTGCCGGTGCAATACCTCGACTACAGCGTGTGGCAGCGCCAGTGGCTGGAATCCGGCGAACGTCAGCGCCAGCTGGATTACTGGACCGCGCAACTGGGCAATGAACACCCGCTGCTGGAACTGCCCGGCGACCGTCCACGCCCACCGGTGCAAAGCCACCAGGGCGAGCTGTACCGCTTCGATTTAAGCGATGACCTCGCAGCCCGCGTGCGCGCTTTCAATGCCGAACGCGGCCTGACCCTGTTCATGACCATGACCGCCACCCTGGCCGTGTTGCTCTACCGCTACAGCGGCCAGACCGACCTGCGTATCGGCGCCCCGGTGGCCAACCGCATTCGCCCGGAAAGCGAAGGCCTGATCGGTGCGTTCCTCAACACCCAGGTGCTGCGTTGCCAGCTCAATGGGCAGATGAACGTTGCTGAACTTTTCGAGCAGGTACGTCACACCGTGATCGAGGGCCAGTCCCATCAAGACCTGCCCTTCGACCACTTGGTGGAAGCCCTGCAACCGCCGCGCAGCGCGGCGTACAACCCGCTGTTCCAGGTGATGTGCAACGTGCAGCGCTGGGAGTTCCAGCAGAGCCGTCAATTGGCCGGCATGACCGTTGAATACCTGGCCAACGATGCCCGCGCGACCAAGTTCGACCTCAACCTGGAAGTCACCGACCTCGATCATCGGCTGGGTTGCTGCCTGACCTACAGCACCGACCTGTTTGACGAGCCGCGCATTGCACGCATGGCCGAGCATTGGCGCAACTTGTTGGAAGCCTTGATCGCGGATCCGCAGCAACGCCTCAGCGAATTGCCGTTGCTGGGCGCGGATGAACAGCGTGTGTTGCAAGACAGCCTGGGCATTGAGAAAGGCGAGCACCGTCTCGATCAGTGCATCCACCCACTGTTCAGCCAGCAGGCGGCAGCCCGTGGCGATGCGCCGGCGCTGACCTTTGCCGGCGTGACCCTCAGCTACCGTGAACTCGACGAACGCGCCAACCGCCTGGCCTGGATGCTGCGCGAACGTGGCGTCGGCCCGCAGGTGCGTGTCGGCCTGGCGTTGCCGCGCTCCCTGGAAATGGTCATCGGCCTGCTGGCGATTCTCAAGGCCGGCGGCGCCTATGTGCCGCTGGACCCGGAATACCCGCTGGACCGCCTGCACTACATGATCGAAGACAGCGGCATCGGCCTGCTGCTCAGCGATGCGGCGATGTTCGAAGCCCTCGGCGAGTTGCCGGCCACCGTGGCGTGCTGGTGCCTGGAAGATGACTCGCCAGTGCTGGCCAACTACCCGGCCGATGCGCTGCCATTTATCAGCCTGCCGCAACACCAGGCGTACTTGATCTACACCTCCGGTTCCACCGGCAAGCCGAAAGGCGTGGTGGTGTCCCACGGTGAAATCGCCATGCATTGCGCGGCGGTGATCGAGCGGTTTGGCATGCGCGCGGAGGACTGCGAGCTGCACTTCTATTCGATCAACTTCGACGCCGCCACCGAGCGCCTGCTGGTGCCGCTGCTCAGCGGTGCGCAGGTGGTGTTGCGGGCGCAGGGCCAGTGGGATGCAGAAGAAATCTGCGGGCTTATCCGCACCCATGGCATCAACATCCTGGGCTTCACGCCGAGTTACGGCAGCCAGTTGGCGCAGTGGTTGGCGACTCAACAACAAACCTTGCCGGTACGCATGTGCATCACCGGCGGCGAAGCCCTGACCGGCGAACACTTGCAGCGCATCCGCGCCGCGTTCCAGCCACAGGTGTTCTTCAACGCCTATGGCCCGACTGAAACCGTGGTGATGCCGCTGGCCAGCCTCGCGCCTGAGCAGTTGGAGGAGGGCGCCGCCAGCGTGCCGATCGGCAGCATCATCGGTGACCGCGTGGCGTACATCCTCGACGCCGACCTGGCCCTTGTGCCACAGGGCGCGACCGGCGAGTTGTACGTCGGCGGCGCCGGCCTGGCCCAGGGGTATCACCAGCGTCCGGGAATGACCGCCGAGCGTTTTGTCGCCGATCCATTCGCGAGCAATGGCGGGCGCCTGTACCGCACCGGTGACCTGGTGCGCCAACGCGCCGATGGCCTGGTGGAGTACCTGGGGCGGATCGACCATCAGGTGAAAATCCGTGGTTTCCGTATCGAACTGGGCGAGATCGAAACCCGCCTGCTCGAACACGCTGCCGTGCGCGAAGCAGTGGTGTTGGCGCTGGATTCGCCGAGCGGCAAACAGCTGGTGGCGTATCTGGTCAGCGATGCGGAACACGGCGCGCTGCGTGACGCGCTGAAGGCCCATCTCAAGGCGCAACTGCCGGACTACATGGTGCCCGCGCACCTGATCGTGCTGGACAGCATGCCGCTGACCGCCAACGGCAAACTTGATCGCCGTGCCTTGCCGCAACCGGATCCTGAGGCAAACCGCCAAACATATGTGGCGCCACGCAACGAGCTTGAACAGACGTTGGCGGCGATCTGGTGCGCCGTGCTGAACGTGCAGCAAGTCGGCCTGGACGATAACTTCTTTGAGCTGGGTGGCGACTCGATCCTGTCGATCCAGGTGGTCAGCCGTGCGCGACAGGCCGGGATTCACTTCAGCCCCCGTGACCTGTTCCAGCACCAAACCGTGCAGACCCTAGCCGCCGTGGCCACGCGCTCCGAGCAGGTCACGGCAGAGCAGGGCGTGCTGACCGGCAGCTCGGGCCTCACGCCAATCCAGCATTGGTTCTTCGACACCGACATCCCAAACCGTCATCACTGGAACCAGGCGCTGGTCCTCAAGCCGCTGCAACTGCTCGACCCCCATCGCCTGGAACAAGCGCTGCTGGCAGTGCTGGAACACCACGACGCCCTGCGCCTGAGCTTCTGCCAGCGGGATGCGCAATGGCACGCCGAGCATTTGGCTGTGCCGCAAGGCGGCGTGCTGATGCAGGCGCAAGTGCGCGACATGGCGCAGTGCACCGCGCTGTTCACCGACACCCAACGCAGCCTCGACCTGCAACACGGCCCGCTGCTGCGCGCCTTGCTGGTGGACGGACCCGAGGGGCAGCAACGCTTGCTGATCGCGATCCATCACCTGGTGGTGGATGGCGTGTCCTGGCGCGTGTTGTTGGAGGACCTGCAAAACGTCTACCGCCAACTCAGCGAAGGCCAGTCCGTCAGTCTGCCGGCCAAGACCAGCGCCTTGCGTGATTGGGCTGCGCGTTTGCAGGCCTATGCCGGCAGTGAATCCCTGCGTGAAGAGTTGAGCGTCTGGCAAGACCAATTGGCTGGGCCGGAAACCGTATTGCCAGTGGCCCGTCCACAAGGCTCGCTGCGCAACCGCGACGCCGACACCGTCAGCGTGCGCCTGGATGCCGAACACACCCGCCAGTTGCTGCAACAGGCGCCAAGCGCCTACCGCACCCAAGTCAACGACCTGCTGCTGACCGCCTTGGCCCGCGTGGTATGCCGCTGGAGCGGCCACGCTTCGACGCTGATCCAACTGGAAGGCCATGGCCGTGAAACCCTGTTCGATGACATCGACCTGACCCGCAGCGTCGGCTGGTTCACCAGTGCTTACCCGCTGCGCCTGACCCCGCACGCCGGGCAGGGCGATTCGATCAAGGCGATCAAGGAGCAACTGCGCGCCGTACCGCATAAAGGCCTGGGCTATGGCGTGCTGCGCTACCTGGCCGATGACCTGTGCAAGCAGACCATGGCTGCGCTGCCGAGCGCGCCGCTCACCTTCAACTACCTCGGCCAGTTCGACCAGAGCTTCGGTGCCGATGCCTTGTTCCACCCGCTGGACGAGTCCGCCGGCCTGGCCCATGACCCGGACGCGCCGCTGCCCAACGAGTTGAGCGTCGACAGCCAGGTGTACGGCGGTGAACTGGTGCTGCGCTGGACCTTCAGCCGCGAGCGTCACGATCAACAGAGCATCCATGAACTGGCGGATGCCTACCTCGCTGAGCTGCAAAGCCTGGTCGCGCATTGCCTGCAGGACGATGCCGGAGGCCTCACGCCGTCCGACTTCCCGTTGGCGCACTTGACCCAGTCGCAACTCGACAGCCTGCCGATTGCCGCCAGCGCCATCGAAGACGTCTACCCGCTGACCCCGATGCAGGAAGGCCTGCTGCTGCACACCCTGCTGGAGCCCGGCACCGGCCTCTACTACATGCAGGACCGCTACCGCATCAACAGCGCATTGGACCCGGAGCGTTTCGCCCAGGCCTGGCAGGCGGTGATCGCCCGCCACGAATCCCTGCGCGCCTCGTTCTGCTGGAACGTCGGCGAAGACATGCTGCAAGTGATCCACAAACCGGGCAGCACGCCGATTGAATACCTGGACTGGAGCAACGCGCCGGAAAGCGAACAGGAACCGCGTCTGCAAGCGCTGCTCAAGCAAGAGCGCGAAGCCGGTTTCGATCTGCTCAACCAGGCACCGTTCCACCTGCGCCTGATCCGCGTCGGTGCCGAGCGCTACTGGTTCATGATGAGCAACCACCACATCCTTATCGATGCCTGGTGCCGTTCATTGCTGATGAATGACTTCTTCGAGCTTTACATGGCCCTGGGTGAAGGCCGCGACGCGCAACTGGCGACACCGCCGCGTTATCGCGACTACATCGCCTGGCTGCAACGCCAGAACCTCAACGAAGCGCGCCAGTGGTGGCAGCAGAACCTGCAAGGTTTCGAGCGCACCACGCCGATCCCGAGCGACCGGCCGTTCCTGCGTGAACACGCGGGCCACAGCGGCGGCATGGTGGTGGGCGATTGCTACACCCGCCTCGATGCCCGCGACGGTGCCCAACTGCGCGAACTGGCCCAGGCGCATCAACTGACTGTCAACACCTTTGCCCAGGCGGCATGGGCGCTGGTGCTGCGTCGCCTGAGCGGCGATCGCGACGTGTTGTTCGGTGTGACCGTGGCCGGCCGCCCGGTGGCAATGCCGGAGATGCAACGCACCGTCGGCCTGTTCATCAACAGCATCGCCCTGCGGGTGAAACTGCCCGAGGATGACCAGCGTTGCAGCGTGCGCCAGTGGCTGAGTGGTTTGCTCGACAGCAATATGCAACTGCGCGAGTACGAATACCTGCCGCTGGTGACGATCCAGGAACACAGCGAACTGCCCAAGGGCCAGCCGCTGTTCGACAGCCTGTTCGTGTTCGAAAACGCCCCGGTGGAAGTCTCGGTGCTGGACCGTGCGCAAAGCCTGAATGCCACCTCGGATTCCGGGCGGACCCACACCAACTTCCCGCTGACCGCCGTGTGCTATCCGGGTGATGACCTGGGTTTGCACCTCTCTTACGACCAGCGCTATTTCGACGAAAGCACCGTGCAAGGCATGCTCGGCGAGTTCAAGCGCCTGCTGCTGGCGTTGGTCCAAGGCTTCCATGGCGACATGGCCGACCTGCCGCTGATTGGCGAGCAGGAGCGTGAGTTCCTGGTAGAGGGCTGCAACCAGAGTGAGCATGTTTACCCGCTGGAGCGCAGCTACATCGAACTGTTCGAAGAACAGGTCGCCGCGCACCCGCAGCGCATCGCTGCCAGCTGCCTAGACCAGCAATGGACTTACGAGGAACTGAACCGCCGCAGCAACGGACTCGGCCATGCGCTGATAGCCGCGGGTGTCGGTCTGGATCAGCCGGTGGCATTGCTGGCCGAACGTAATCTCGATCTGCTCGGCATGATCATCGGCAGCTTCAAGGCGGGTGCAGGCTACTTGCCGCTGGACCCAGGCCTGCCAAGCCAGCGCCTGCGCAGCATCATCGACCTGAGTCGTACGCCGTTGCTGGTCTGCACCGAAGCATCCCGCGAGCAGGCCATCGAATTGCTGGAGGGTTTTGACTGCCAGTTGCTGGTGTGGGAAGAGATACCGGCACGTGGCGAAAACCCTGGCATCTACAGTGGCCCGGACAACCTCGCCTACGTGATCTACACCTCGGGCTCCACCGGCCTGCCCAAGGGCGTGATGGTGGAACAGCGCGGCATGCTCAACAACCAGTTGAGCAAGGTGCCTTACCTGGCCTTGAGCGACGCCGATGTGATTGCGCAAACCGCGTCGCAGAGCTTCGATATTTCCGTATGGCAGTTCCTCGCTGCGCCGTTGTTTGGCGCACAGGTGGATATCGTGCCGAACGCCATCGCCCATGATCCGCAGGGCTTGCTGGAGCATGTGCAGGCCCAAGGCATCACCGTGCTGGAAAGCGTGCCGTCGCTGATCCAAGGGATGCTCGCCCAGGACCGCATCAGCCTGGATGGCTTGCGCTGGATGCTGCCGACCGGTGAAGCGATGCCGCCGGAATTGGCGCATCAGTGGTTGCTGCGTTATCCGCAGATCGGGCTAGTCAACGCTTACGGCCCGGCGGAATGTTCGGACGATGTGGCGTTCTACCGCGTCGACCTGGCGTCTACCCGTGGCACCTATCTGCCGATTGGTACACCGACCGACAACAACCGTTTGTACCTGCTCGATGGCGCATTGGAGCTGGTGCCGCAAGGCGCGGTCGGCGAGTTGTGCGTGGCCGGTACGGGCGTCGGGCGGGGTTATGTCAGCGACCCGCTGCGCACTGCGCCGGTGTTTGTGCCGAACCCGTTTGGCGCACCGGGCGAGCGTCTGTATCGCACCGGCGACCTTGCACGTCGACGCAGTGATGGGGTGCTGGAGTACGTCGGGCGCATCGACCATCAGGTGAAGATTCGTGGCTACCGCATCGAACTGGGGGAAATCGAAGCGCGCCTGCATGAACAACCGCAAGTGCGCGACGCGGCGGTAGGCGTGCAGGAAGGCGTCAACGGCAAGCACCTGGTCGGCTACCTGGTGGCGGCGGATGAGGCACTGAACCCAAGCGAACGCCTGGATCGCATCAAGCAACGCCTGCGCGCCGAATTGCCCGAATACATGGTGCCGCTGCACTGGCTCTGGCTCGACCGCCTGCCGCTCAACGCCAACGGCAAACTCGACCGCAAGGCGCTGCCGGTGCTGGAGATCGGTCAGCTGCACAGCCAGGACTACCTGGCGCCGCGCAACGAACTGGAAAGCACCTTGGCCGCGATCTGGGCCGAAGTGCTGAAGGTTGAGCGGGTAGGGGTGCAAGACAACTTCTTCGAGCTGGGCGGGCATTCGTTGCTGGCCACACAGATTGCCTCGCGGGTGCAGAAGACCTTGCAGCGGGATGTGCCGCTAAGAGCGATGTTTGAATGCAGCACGGTGGCGGAGTTGGCTGAGTATATCGATGGGTTGGCGGCGAATGAGATCAGTGCCGAGAAGGTGGATCGGTTGAGTGATTTGATGGCGGAGTTGGAGGGACTTTAAGCGCGCCACTTGTCAGAACTGTCAGATCTGACAGTAGGCAAGATTTCTGATCCGAGCGTTAGATAACCGAAGCTTTTGGTTGGTAAAGCCAGCCTTGACGGTTATCTAACGTTGGACAGGAGTCTTATCGTGGCTAAAAAACCGATCCCTAAAAAAAACTCCACAGCTCAGGCTATGAGCGCTGCGCCCGCTCCATCAACCAAGGCAATCACAGCTGAATTACCCTA
>NZ_JACARN010000113.1:0-9864 GCF_013386605.1 Pseudomonas sp. IPO3749
CGCAGTGGCTTGACCTCTGGAGCGCTGATACCCAAAGCCGGCAGCTTTTGCGGCGCGGCGTGCAGGCTGAAGCTGGCGTCCTGGCCGAGCAGGCTTTCGGCGGCCAGGTCACGTTCGCTGCTGGTGAATTCCACACGATAGTGGAACGGTTGGCTCAGGTGTTCCTGGCCCTCGAAGGCGAGCACATCAAGGCGGGGCTCGACATCGCGCACCTTTAGGGTATGCCGGCTGTGGTCGAAGACATTTTGCATGCTCACACCTCCATGGAGACGGACTGGGCCGTGTCTTGAACGTCGGTAAAGTGCAGGCAGATGCCGTCATCGTCGCTGTAGCTGAGGCTCACGCCCTGGGTCCGTTGCTGCGCCGCACGGCGCTCCAGCAGTTGTTGGCTCAACACGGGTAGGATCTGCTCGTTGAGCAAGCTGTCGATGTTGCGTGCGCCTGAGTCCGGCAGCAGGCAAGCGGCAACCAGAGCGTCGCTCAGCGCGTCGTCTATCTCGCAGTCCAGGCCGTAATGCCGTTGTAGGCGCTTGGCGACCTGGCCCAACTTGATGGCCACAATGCGCTTGAGTGCATCAGCCTGCAGCGGGCGATAGATCAGGGTCTGAAAGCGTGCCAACAAGGCAGGCTGGAAGTGCTCGCGCAGGATCGGTCGTAGCAGTTCGTGCAGCACGCTGTCCGGTGCCTCAGGTTGTTCCTGCAAACAGGTTTGCAGCAAGTCGCTGCCGAGGTTGGAGGTCATGAGAATCACAGTGTTGCGAAAGTCGATCTCGCGCCCTTCTCCATCGCGCATAAAGCCGCGATCAAAGACCTGGTAAAACAGATTGAGCACGTCGCGGTGGGCCTTTTCCACCTCGTCGAGCAACACGACACTGTAGGGTCGTTGGCGCACGGCTTCAGTGAGCACACCGCCCTGGCCGTAACCGACATAACCGGGCGGCGAGCCTTTGAGTTGGCTGACCGTGTGGGCTTCCTGGTACTCGGAAAAGTTGAGCGTGATCAGTGACTTTTCGCCACCGAACAAGCTGTCGGCCAGCGCCATGGCTGTTTCGGTTTTACCTACTCCACTGGTGCCAACCAGCAGAAAAACGCCCAGCGGCGACTGGTCATTGGTCAGCCCGGTTTTGGCTGCACGCAGGCGCTGCGCCATCGCGCACAATGCTGGCGCCTGCCCGATCACGCGCGCTCCCAATTGCTCCTCAAGCAATAGCAAATTGGCTTGTTCGTTTTTGAGCAAACCGCCCAGTGGCACGCCCGTCCAATCGGCGATGACTTCTGCCACGCTACGTGCGTCGACATCCAGCGACAGCAGGGGATGATTGCCCTGAATATCACTCAACTGCCGTTGTAACTGCGCACAGGTATCGCGCTGGGGCGGCAGTGCTTGACGCGCATCAATCAGTTGCTGGGTCAGGTCACGCTCTTGGCGATATTGCTGTTCCAATTCGAGGTACTGGCGTTGCAATTCGGCGTGTTGTGCAGCGATCGCCGCCAGACGTTCATCCGTGCCTTGGCCGCCAAGTCGCTGATCCTGTTCCAGGGCTTGCGCTTCCAACTCCAGAGCCACTTGCCGGGCACCCAGGCGGATCAACGCCTGCGGTTCACAATCCAGGCTCATGCGCACGCGCGCGCTGGCGGTGTCCAGCAGGTCAACCGCTTTGTCCGGCAGTTGACGGCCGGTCAGGTAGCGCCGCGACAGACTGACCGCGGCCTGCACCGCCGCATCCTGGATATGCACGCCATGGTGATTGGCATATCGGGCCTTGAGGCCGCGCAACATCAGGTTGGCGCTGGCATCATCCGGCTCATCGACCTTGACCCTCTGAAAACGCCTTTCCAACGCCGCATCGCGCTCGAAATACTGCTTGTATTCGCTCCAGGTGGTGGCGGCGATGGTGCGCAGTTCACCACGGGCCAGCGCAGGCTTGAGCAGATTGGCCGCGTCGGCGCCACCCGCCTGGTTGCCGGCACCAATCAAGGTGTGCGCCTCATCGATAAACAACAACACCGGTTTTTCCGATTGCTGCACGGCATCGATCACGTTCTTAAGACGTTGCTCGAATTCGCCTTTGACCCCGGCACCGGCTTGCAACAAGCCCAGGTCAAGGCTGCGTACACTGACCGACTTGAGGCTGTCCGGCACCTTGCCTTGAGCAATGTTCAACGCAAGGCCTTCGACCAGTGCTGTTTTGCCCACACCTGGCTCGCCTACCAGAATCGGATTGTTCTTGCGCCGACGACTGAGGATGTCGATCACCTGGCGGATTTCATCGTCACGGCCAAACACAGGGTCGATCTTGCCTTGCGCCGCCCTGGCAGTCAGGTCCTGAGTGAACCTGTCCAGCACCGCCTGCAACGCATCCTCTTTTTTTGTGGTGCTGGGCGGGAGCAGGGCCAGTTCATCTGAATCGGTTGTGGGACTGTCCGATGCGGCTGACGCCTGCACCTCAGGGCGCTCCTCGGACGTCTGATCCAACAACACCACCAAACGCTGCACCTGCGCCTCACTGAGACTGAGCAATGGCCACGCCGCCTCGCATGTAAGCAGACTCGGCGTTTCCATCAACGCACTCAGCAGGTGTACAGAGCGCAGGCTATCGTTGTTGTCGTCCAATGACGCACGCAGCCAGGCATTTTTGATCAGTTGCTGCAACGGCTCCGACAGCTGTGGCTTGCTCTGCACACTGCGTGGCTGCCGATCGATGTGCTCCAACAATCCGTACCACAGCGTCTCAAGATTCCACTCGTAACGGCGTGCGATCACGGTCAAATCCCCCTCCCCCTGCCCCAACAACTTGAGCAGCCAGTGTTCGATGGTGATCTGCGCGTGCGCGCGGTTTTGGCACAGCGAAGCCGCCGCACTCAACGCCTGAGCGCAGTAAGGGTTGAGGCGGCGGAGCAAGCGGGTGGAATTCTGTGCCATACGGTTACATCCTTGTTCGGAGATCTGGGTATGTCGTCGATAGAGCCGGCCGTGCATTTGAAACTTGATGTGTTTGGCTGAACGCCCGCGGACGGGCGCTAAACCCAGCACACCAGGAGCCAGCAGGCGAAAGCACGCCTGCTGCTCCATGCGCATCACGCGCTTTGGCGTTCATTCCACGAATCGGAGTGGATGATGTTGCCGTCCTTGTAGGTCCAGGTGACCTTCTCGTAGCGCAGCTCCACCAGTTCCAAGTGGTTGTGTTTCTCTTTGCTTGGGTCTTTGACGTCGTGCATTTTCGGCGCGACTTTCACCACCTTGACGTCTTCCAGCTTGGTGATGAAGTACTCGACTTCCTGCCCGGCATCATCAATGCGGTACCACTTGAACTCGGCACTCTTGAGGGTTTGTCCGGTGGTCACTGCCTTGTAAAGGTAAGGGCTGGACGCATCGATTTCCTTGGAGAACAGAAACGGGGTGTGTACGCGTGTACCGGTCAATTTGCCGGTGTTGTTATCGGTGGGGATGTACAGGCTGTGGTCTTGAGCCACCACCTCGATACTGCCCTCGCGCTTTTGCACGTTCACAGAACCTTTGATCTTTGCGCCGCCGTCGTCTTCCAGCCAGAGGTAAACGGGAATAGCCATGTGAAGCTCCTTTTCTCGGAAATTTAACTGTCGCGGGATACGACAGGGGGTTGTCTGTCCGGCCCTGCCGCAGGAAGCGCGCACGCACCCGCCTCAGGTACCAAACGGATATCAACGCGGCGATTGGCAGAGCGCCCCGCCTCGGTGTCATTACTGGCGATCGGTTGGCTGGCGCCGAATCCCTGCACCGCAAAACAGCTGTCGGGAATCCCGCCCATCTGCTGCATCCAGGCATGTACGGCAGCGGCACGGGCGTGGGACAGCTGAAGGTTTTTCTGGGTGTCTCCGGTGGAATCGGTGTGCCCCGCAATCACAATCAGCCAGCCTGGCTGGGCCTTGATGTCGACCAACGCATTGACCAGGACTTTGGTTGAGTTCGGCTTGAGCTGGGCGCTGCCGGTGGCGAACAGCGACAGACTGTCCAAGCGCACCGGGCTGGCGATCTGCAGAGGGAGTTTGGTGGGTGCAGGTTCAACATGCGCTGCCAGAACCGCCTGCAGCGGCGCACGCAACCGCTCACCGCGATAAAGGCCCAGGCCATACGCCAGTGGCACACCGTGCCGGTAGTAAGCGTCCAGGCGCTGGGCATCCTGACGAAGCACGGTCACAGCCTCTTCGCGCCATAGGAATTCACGTTGTTCACGCTGGGTCGGCTGGGGAATGGCCGCATAACGTCGCAGATCGTCACTGACCTGGCGCACCAACAAGGTGTTCTGCCACGCCGAACTGGCGAGTGCGCCGACACCTGCAACAGTGAATAACCACAGCGCAACGATGCTTGCGCGCCGTATCGGAGAACGCAATGGACCGAGCGGGAGCAGGCTGAGCAAAGGGTCTGGGAACGGCAAGACTGCATCCGTCACCACCGGCCTGTTGTCGATCAATGCCACTTTGTTGCACAACCACTGCTGCCATAGGTTGCTCTTCACCGCATGGGGCAACGCCGGCACCCATTTGACCGCACAGACCGCCGCCAAATCCGAAGAGTGGCGAGTGGCGAAGTGAGGCAGCACGGCGTCATGCAGCCAGGCCACAACGCTGTTCAGCTGTACGCTCGCCGGCATCCGCGCGGCTTGGGCAGACTGCTGCCACTGGGTCAGACTGACGCAAGCGCCGGCGTCATGTACCCGAACATCAGCCTGGCCGTTGTCCCAACTGAACCAAGGGTCCTCACCCAATGAAGTTTGCAGGTAGCTCACCAGCAACAGCGGCAATGGGATGCCACGCTTACGCACTAGAGACGCTTGATGGCTGAAGGCACGAATGTGGCCTGCAAGCACAGCGCCGTCGCTGTGCGCACCGGGACTGACGGTGAACATCACGCTGAGTTGCGCCCCCCAGCCAGGACGCGAAGCCAGGATGGCATCAGCGACTGCCGGCAGTCGCTCCAGATTCGGAACTCGGACATAACAACCGTGTTCAATGACCCGCAACGTCAACGGTTCGACGGGAACCGAGCCGAATAGCCCATCCAGGCCATCACCACACACCAGCACGATAGGATGACGAAATGCGAGCGCAGGCAAAACATTCTTATCGACCCACTTTATCCGGTCCAGTTGTCGGGCTGCACGGCGCCCCAACAACACCCAGGCCCATACAACGCAGCCCACCGCCACCAACATGCCGAGGACTCGCACCCCCATGCCAAGCGGAATGATGACCAGCAACGCGAGGGCCAGAGCCCCCGCCCACAGGTAAAGGATTCGATATAGGCGCAGGCTCATCTCGCCCTCACGCCTGAGCAGGCAAGAGCGAGGCAAGCGCGCCGCTCAACAGATGATCCAGCCCCCACCACGTAGCCGCAAGCAACAGGCCCGCAATTACCACATGGATCAGCGGTGAACGCAGCCAGGTCGTGCCTGCAACCCAATCTCCCCTGCCTGGCTGGGTAACCAAGCTCTGACGGATACTCAAGGGCGTGATTTGTGCACTGAGGGCCACCAGCAACTGCTCACGTTCGGGGTCACCCAAATCACGGTAGCGTCCACGAAAGCCCAGCATCAGTACTCGTTGGAACGCCGTCAGTACCTGCCGGTTGGGCGCAGGTTCGCGCAAGACTTCGCGCATCTCTTCATACAGAGACTCGCCCGCCTGATGGCGATTGAAGAACTTGGTCTGCAACGGTTGGCTGGCCCAGCCAGCATGCGCATCACCCTCGGCGCAGGTGAGTACTGTTTCGTCGAGCAAGGCACATTGGGCATGGCTGATGTGGTCGATATTGCGCTGGATCAGGCCTGCCAGTTTCAACTGCTGCCGAACGTACTCGACCTGATCCACGCACAGTTGCCACAGGGCCCGGCCCTGCAACACCGAAGCCCCTTGGCGCAGCTCCACCACCAACAGGCAGGTGTCTTGCAACAACTCATCGATATCGACCGCGAATGCGGCGTGTTCCTGGGCGGCTGTCATATTCATGAGCGCAGCACCGCGAACAGTTCAAGTTGCACATCGGCCACGGTGCGCGGCACATAAAAAGCACAGACGCCTTCATCCAGCATGGACTGGCCCTTGGCATGGCCGAGGTCCAGCGCGAAGTACTGGTTCTCCAGACGTAACGGAATAGCCGCCGGCACATGGCTAAGCGATTGCAGCGGCACCCCGTCAAGCGCGGAGTTGACCAGGTAATCAACCTCGTCAGGCGTCCCGATCTTGCACAGGCGCGGAAATTGTTCCTGCAACTGTGCCGCCGGCAGCCGGCAGCGCACCGATAGATAGAAGTCGGCACCGTCATGCTCGCGCAGGCGCGGGTCATTCAGCGTGACCTGCCAGCGATTGGCCCCCTGCTCCTCCAGCACCAATGCGATCACCCGCGATGGCAGGCTGGCTTCCAACAACAGCGAGATGGTGTGCATGAGCGGTGGGAACACGGCTTCAAGATGCTCGTGCTGATAGGTCGGAATTTTGTCGATGTCGTGTTCCAGCGAAAACGTCAGCAGACTGCCGGCCAGCTTGATCAACTGCTGGTAGATCTGCTCAGGATGCCGCGCCGGGAAGTCCAGAAGATCTGCCAAGACCGGCTGATAGGTATTCAAGGCGTTCAGCAACCAGAACAGCGACACATCGGCCACGGCAAAATCGGCCATGCGCTGATTGCTTTCGCGGCGCATGCCCATCAGTCGTTGCCGTTTGGCCGATAGCTGCGTCAGCAGGTTGTCCAACTGGTTCAACAACCCCGCATGGGCTGCGAAACTCAGCAGCGGCGGGACATAGCCGGGATCAACGCTCCAAACCCCTTGCGCATCGCGTACCAGACGTGCGATCGGACATGTCAGGTAATCGGCATTGTCGTCGCTGTGCAGGCGCAGGCTGAGCGCGTATTCAAGCACACCGATCGGCTGTATCTCGTCAGCATAAATATCCTGTACTTCGCGCCATGCCTGGCGATAGCGCATCGGTCGATCAGCCCGCCCACCTTCGAACAGGCAGTTGTTACCGTTGGCCTGCTCCAGCGGCAAGGCCAAGTGCACGATCGCGTCCTGACCTGCATCGGCCAGCAATTGCGACAGCTCCAAAGCGGGAGGCAGCCGGTCCACCTGCTCCGTGTCAATCCAGGCACCATCGGGCATGCGCACACACAGTTGAGTCGCCTTGAGTTTGCCCAGTCGCAAGGCGTCAAGGTCAAACGCCGCAGCCTGGACACCCCAGGGGTGTACCAGACACAGATGAGCCAGCTGTTGGTTAGCCCAAGCCTCCCAGCGCGCCTGCTGCTGGAATTGCTGTGGCGACAGCAACGCCCCGGCAGCCCATAGTGGGCGATCGATCTTCATGGCATCGTTTCCCTACGACTGAATCAGGCTTTGGCCTTGGGCATCTGCGAAACCAGCGACAGGTTCACGTCCATGCCCTCGACCTGGAAGTGCGGCACGGCGTACAACTTGACGCGGAAGAAACCAGGGTTGTCCTCGATGTCTTCCACCGTGACCTTCGCATCACGCAGCGGGTGTGAGGCTTGCAGGTCGTCGCCCGGGTCAGTCATCTCGGTGACCAGGCCGCCGATCCATTTGTTCAGTTCAAGCTCAAGCAGTCGGCGGTCCTTGGTGGTGCCGATGTTTTCGCGCTGGATCAGCTTCAGGTAATGAGCGATACGTGAAAGCAAAAAGATGTAAGGCAGGCGGGCGTTGATTCGACTGTTGGCGGTGGCGTCGGCGGTGTCATACAGCGCCGGTTTCTGCGCAGAATTGGCTGAGAAGAAGCACGCATAGTCGCGGTTCTTGTAGTACGAGAGCGGTATGAAACCGAGGTTGGCGAATTCAAATTCGCGCGTCTCCGGGATCATCACTTCGGAAGGGATCTTGACCTGATTGCCAGTGCCCAAGTCGTACAGGTGGATCGGCAACTCCGTGACTGCGCCACCCGATTGCGGACCACGGATCTGCACGCACCAGCCGTTGGTGATGAAGCTCTTGACCATATTGGCGGCAAAGGCAAACGACGCATTGGTCCACAAATACTTGCCGTGATCCGGCCCTTTTACGCTTTCAATGTAGTTGAAACTGCGCACAGGAATGGTGTCCGGCCCATAGGGCAGGCGACCCAGAACGCGTGGTATGGTCAGACCGATGTAACGTGCATCATCGCTGTCGCGGAAGGCTTTCCATTTGATGTATTCGGC
Organism: Pseudomonas sp. IPO3749; assembly: GCF_013386605.1. Taxonomy (NCBI): domain Bacteria; kingdom Pseudomonadati; phylum Pseudomonadota; class Gammaproteobacteria; order Pseudomonadales; family Pseudomonadaceae; genus Pseudomonas; species Pseudomonas sp. IPO3749. The sequence continues at coordinate 8,186 of NZ_JACARN010000113.1, forward strand.
GCGGTCGAAGTAGTTACCGATGTCTTTGATCGCAGCCACTTCTTCCATGGAGTCTTTGCCAAAGAAAGCCGGGCCTACGGAACCCACAAACGGCATATGCGCAGCGGCAGCGACTTTGGAAATGTTACGCAGCAGGGCTATATCCTGAGGACTGCGATTGAATTCGTAGTTGGAGATGGCAGCTGCAATCGGCTCGCCACCCGGCGTGTCGTATTCCTGGGTATAGGTATGCAGGTATAGGCCACTCTGGGCGATTTCCGGCGCATCCTCAAAGTCCTGAACCAGATGATCCTTACTGATATCCAGCAGTTCTATACGAACATTCTGACGGAAGTCAGTCTGGTCGATCAGCGATTTCACACCGCGCCAGGTGGACTCGACGCGCTGAAAGTCCGGGTGGTGCATAACCGCATCAAGTTGGCGACTGATCTGCATATCCAACGAAGCGATATGTTCGTCCAGCAGAACCTTATCCAAACGCTCGACTTTTTGCGGCGACTGTTTGAGTAACTTCAGAAAAACACTGACTGCAGCTGTTACCCGCTCATCAGCAGACACCTCAGACAAGGCTTCAGAATTTTGGAAAACCTCGATCCCACCCAGTTCAGTCACCGGACTCAGATTGATCTTGTTAAACAGAGTGCTATACACACCACCGCTATCTTCCGACAACACTGTGGCGTCGCGCGATTGCACGTTCGAATGCTCTAAAGACATGATTAAACTTCCCTTTAATTCAACCGATATCGATTAATGCTCGCCTTTTGGCGCCAAGGCAGCCAATTCAGCGCGTAACTCATCACTCAAGGCGTCATCCTTGAGGATGCGCTCCAGTTCATGGCGGAAGGTCACGTTATCCAGCAGGTTCGATTTGAGATCACGCAACAGATTGCGCATGGCCAACAAGGCGCGCAGTTGCGGAATCTGCCGCGCCACCTGTTCGGGCTCAAAGTCCTTCATGCTCTGGAAACTCAGTTCAACTGAGGTATCAGACGCGTCATCGGCCAGGGTGTTATTGACCGCAAGCTTCAGGCTAGGCGAGAAATCGCCAAGAACGCTATTGAAGTTGTTTTTATTGATGTCAACCTTGCCTCGCTCAGAAACTGGGCGTTGCTCGCGGCCATTGCTGTAGTCGCCCATGATCATCAGCTTAAGCGGTAACTCGACTTTTTTCTGTGCGCCGCCGGTATGCAGGTCGAGCTTGATGTTGACTCGCGCCTTGGGCACTTCGTTTTGAAAACTGTTTGAAGCCATGGATTATCTCCTCCCGACACATCCTCTGCATCAAATGCACTTGCACGACACAACAAGTGCGCATTCATTTCCAAAACACAATGAACTATTTCAGATATTCCTTACTAGCCTCTACATTGCAATGGGGAGATTTCATCGCAACATTGGAGAGTTTTCCCACAAACAACCAGATAGACCTGATTATCCGAATCACTCTTTTAAATTTTAAATCTTACTCTTACACCATCACACGAATTCGCCGACAAACTTTTCCGACACACAAAAAGTTTAACCAAAAAGGAAATCTATTTATGCAATAAACACTTCACAACAAACACTTTAAAAGCAGAAAAGGCAACTCCACCCTAATGGAGTCACTTTTTATAACTTAACTATCTGTTTGAGTGCAAACCAGGCGAACATAATGGGCTCTTCGCATTTAAGGG